>CALMAD010000322.1 GCA_937859105.1 uncultured Propionibacteriaceae bacterium | reverse complement strand
CCCACCCCTCAGCGGGGTGGGGGCGCCGTCGCGCTGCCCGGGGCTAGTACCAGAGGATGTCGTCGAGCGACGGGCTGGTCTCGCTGCCGGAGACCACGCACTCGACATTCACGCGGTTGTCGTCGACGGACGCCTCGACCTTGATGAACCAATCATCGGTCTTCGCCCGGTATTCCTGCGCGAGGATGCCCATGAGGGTGTGGACCTTGACCTTGCTCGCGGGGAACGCATTCTTCAGCCCGGTCTCGGCGCCGTTGCCGCAGTGCTCAAGTGCGCCGTAGGCGTCGAGCCCGCCCTTGGTCTGGTCCTCCGCCTTGTTCTTCGTGGGGGCAGGGGTTGGCTTCTCGGGCTCGGCCGTGACGGTAGCGGTAGCCGTCGTCGTCACGGTCACCGTCGGCGCCGGCGCCGGTACGGCCGGAGTCGTCGCATCGGCTCCACCGCCGGCGGCGGCTGAGCCGATGAGGATTCCGATGAGGCCGGTCGCGACGGGTAGCACCCACCGCTGGCGCCAGATCGGCGTCTTCGGCTTCGACGGGCTTGAGGGGGCGGTCATGAGGATTCTCCTTGATCGGGGGTAGCGGTCAGCCTAGTGAGTGTGGCTGGGCAATGTGGGGTCGGGGTCACGCTGCCCAGGCGACAGCCGTCATCAGGTCCTCATCCTCGACCGCGGTATACCGCTGCGTCGTCAGCACCGAGGCGTGCCCTAGCAGCTCCTGGGTCGCCCGGATGTCGTGCGACCCACGCAGCACCCTCGTCCCGAATCGGTGGCGCAGGGTGTGCCCCGAGTGGGTCACCAGGACCCGCTTGAGGATCGCGCCAACGGTCTCTTCGCTGATGTGCCCACCGGCGCGGCCTGGGAAGATGTACGGCGACGTCGGGTCAGGCGCGAACCGCCAGCCGTCGCTGACTTCACCGCGCTCCCGGAGTCTGCGTTCGCGGCGCAGCTCGGCTGCCAGGTCGGGAACCAGGGGGACGAGCCGCTCGTGCCCGCCCTTGCCCATCACACGCAGCCACTGGCCTTCGATCCACGTCCACTCCGACCAGGCGATCTCCTCGCGGCGCAGACCGGCTTGCGCGCCGAGCCGGACCATGAGACGGTCCCGCGTGGACGACTCCTGGAGCGCGCGCTCGAGCACGGGCTCTGGCGTCGGCTTCGGGATCGCGCGAGGCGCCTTGATGGGAAGGAGGGTGCGAGCGGGGTTGACGCTGATATTGCCGGCGTCGATAGACCACCGATAGAAGCTCATGAGCGTCGACCGGATCGAGCGACGCGTCTCGGCCGCACAGGTCAGGCTTGACGCCCACGCCGTGATGTCTGCGGGTTCCACGCCCCAGGGGCCTTGAGTGTGGGCTTTGGCGAAGCGGATGAGCCAGTAGGAGCGGAGCCGGATGGTGCGCGGGGAGCGCCCGCCGGCTGTGAGGTGGTCCGTGTAGGTGGCGAGGACGGTCGCCCAATCGTCGGTGATCGAGTTCATGGCGGAATTGATAACAGGTTCGTTCACGTCAGCGAATTCCGGTGGTGGACGTCGACGGGAGCTTCGCGGATTCCGGGTACGAACGTACCCGATTCTGGCCTAACGCACCCTGGAGCCGCGACAAGATGAGATCCTGCTCTCGCTTGTGGTTAACCCACCAGCCGACGCAGGCGGGGCACCACCAGGACGTCAGGCGTCGAGTGCCGCCGGTGAGCTCGTGGCAGGGGCGCCAGCCGGCGGCGCGCGCGATCTTGATCGCTTGGGCTTTCGAGCCGTCGGCCTCGAGGGACGTGGTGCGTGCGCGGCTGCGGCGTGGTGTGAGGCAGTCGGCTGAGCGGCACTCGAACCGCCACCTGACGGGGATCATGCTGCCCTCAGAAGTCGAAGCCGGTAACCGAAGGGTTCCTGGTTCGAGTCCAGGCCGGGGAGCTTCACAGGTCTCGGTCCGTCAGGGCCGGGGCCTGGCTTCGTTTCCAGGCCCAGCGTCCACGTGGCGGGCACGCCGTAGGCCAGCTCGATCCGCTTCGCGATCGCAACCACATCTCGCGGGGCATCGATTCGCCCTGACTCCCAGGTGGAGAGGCTTTCGCGCTTACGGCCGATGGCATCCGCAAACTCACCCTGCGAGACGTTGAGTGCGCGCCGGATCTTCCGGATCCGGTCGCCGAACGTCCATCCCAGGCGCTCCGCCCATGCGCTAGTGCTGGCTTCTGTACTCATACCGGTGATCATAGCGTGAAAACCTGGGTAAACCTATGGAAACCTGGGTAAAGATTGCCCAGGGGTTGACTTTTACCTCTAGGTAACCCTAGGTTCCGTGGCATGAGCGAAATTACCCATGGGGACGAAACCCTACAGGCGGTGCCCATCGGCGTCGCCGCCTCACGCCTACATGTATCCGTCGACACCGTGCGCCGTTGGGAGACTGAAGGCAAGATCGCCTCAACCCGCACACCTGGCGGTCAGCGCCGCTTCACCATCGCCGAGATCAAGCGTGTGAAGAACGGCGAACCCGCCGAGCCCGCCGAGGCGGTGCAGCCATGAGCGAGCCACTCCCCGACTACACCCCCGCGACAGCCAAGCTGACCCAGCAGATCAACGCCTACAAGAACGCCGATCTACTGCTTCTTGCGGTCACGCGCCTCCGCTGCGAGGAGCCGACCCTGCGCGGCAAGATCATCAGCGAGGTAGGCGACGCTCTGGCCGAGGTAGGCGAGGGGCTCGGCGAGCTTGACCAAGGCCGGATCCGTGGTGCTCTGGCCTGCCTGCTGAGCGCTGGCAGTGGCAGCGAGGGCGAGGCGCCTCGCGTCGATGGGGTTGGGCATGTTGTTCTTCCTTCCGTGGGTGAGGGCGTTGCCGCGCCCTGTGATCCCAGGGTAGGTGGCGGGGCTGACACTTCGGTGTCGAGTGGGGACGCGGGAGTGCCCTTCCTGCCCGCGTCCCCAGACCCTGGCCCCGATCGTTGGTCGGAGACCGGCCTGATCGTCGGGGTGGAGTTCGTCCGCGCCGACGCGGAGGGATACGACCCGACGCCCCGACCGGAGGGCACCTACGTCACGGTGCGGTTGGATCATGACGCGGCGTCGGCGTGGCCGATGCGGGTCGTCGTCACCAAGACCGACATCGCCGAATCGTGAGCGGGCCTCGTCGTCGTCCAGAGGACGTGGTGCAGACCGTGGAGGAGGCGCGCCGCGACACGGTCGCGCTCGCCCTCACCCTGGTGGTGACGGTGCTGATGTTCGCCGCGGCCGCGGCCGCTGACCTTCAGGGGTGGTTCTGACATGCGCTGCAGCGTCGTGGGATGCCCTCTGCCCGTGCAGGGCCGGAGATGGTGTGGCGTCCATCAGGAGGCGTGGACGCGTGGGCGGACCCTGTTCTGGTCGTTGGCCTGGATCCTCATCGGGTTCGTGGTCGCCGGGGTCGGGATCGCCGTCGTGATCATGATGGTGGTGGCGCGATGAGCGGCCTCCGTCACCACACGGCCCTGGACGTCGATCCGCGGTCCTTGACCCTCGCGAAGAACGTTCGCACCGACCCGGTCGCCGACGCGGCGCTGGTCGCGTCGATCCGCCAGCACGGCGTGCTGCAGCCCATCGTCTGCGAGGAGCCCGAGCCCGAGCGGTTCGTCGTCCTTGCCGGGCATCGCCGCACGCTCGCGGCGATCGAGGCAGGCCTGGCCATGGTTCCGATCACGGTCGTGACCAACCGCCTGGAGCACGAGCGGGTCCTCGCACAGCTGGCCGAGAACGACCACCGGACCGCCCTGACGGACGTCGACCACGCCCAGGCCTATGAGCAGCTCGCGCTGATCGGCATGTCCGCGGCCGATATCGCGGCCGCGACGTCGACGCCGGCGGAGCGGGTCACCGCGGGCCTGGCGGTGGCGAAGTCGCCGAAGGCGCTCGAGGTCGCCGCGTCGTCGCCGACGGTACCGCTCGACCACCTGGCGGCGATCGCGGAGTTCGACGGCGACCCGGACGCCGTCGAGGAACTCACCCGTTGGGCGGGCACGGCGCAGTGGGCGCATCGTCTCGCGTCACAGCAAACAGCCAGGCAGGAACGGCAGGCCGTCGCGGCGCTGTTGGATGAGCTCGAGGCGGCTGGGGAGCCCGTGTTGCGGGAGAAGCCGGTGCTGTCGTGGGACGGAACTTCCCCTGCGGCACGCCTGGATGACCTGACCGGTGCCGGTCCTAAGTCGCACGTGAAGTGCCCGGGCCGCGCGATCGTCGTCGAAGTGCTCTGGCGGTGGAGGAACGGCGGCGAGAAGCGAGTCCTCGAGGCTGACGCCGTCGAGATATGCACGGACTGGCGGACCCATGGGCACGTCCACAAGCGCGTGAAGGCGAAGGCCGCGGACCTGCCCGATCCGGAGCGCGAAGCGAAGGCGGCGGAGCGCCGCCAGACGATCGCCAGGAACAAGGCGTGGCCGATCGCGACCGAGGTGCGCCGGGCCTGGATCGCTGACCTGTTCGCCGGTACGCCGGGTCGTGACCCGAAGGTGCTGCTGTGGATCGCGAAGCAGCTGGTCGAGGACCTGGTCAGCGATTCCGGCTCCGAGCTGGTTGAGGCGTGGGTTGGGGTCAAGACCGGGTACCGCGGCCGCGGCGCCAAGAGCGGGAAGAGCGTGGCCGCGACGAACGCGCAGCACGTCATGCACGCGATCGCGATCGCCTCACGCGAGGCCAATCTCGGCAGCAAGGAGGGGTGGCGGACCTGGGCCGGCGGGCATTCCGATGACGTCCGCATCGACTACCTCAAGCATCTCGAAACGCTGGGCTACACGCTGGCGCCGGTGGAGCGTCTCGCGGCCGGGTATGAGCTGGCTGAGGGTGAGGAGCTGTGAGCCGTCATGGTTGGTGGCCGCCGGCCGGGGCCGTGATTGTGGTTCCCGGCCCCGGGATCCACTGCACGGTCTGCGGGGCGTCGGAGCGGCAGGCCACACCCCGCGCCGCTGTGGCCGCGACCAGGGCGCATCGCTGCCCCGCCGGCACTCGTGGCGCGGTCCCGGTGTGCCCGGTGTGCCTGTCCCGCACGGAGCAGTGCGTGACCCCGGCCGCCGACGTCCGCCAGGGCGAGCGGCGTCGTCCGGTCCCGGCCTGGCACGGCGAGCGGACCGCGCTAGCCATGCAGGCGATCGCCGAGGCTGAGCGGGGGCGGTCCTGATGGGGTGGTCGAGCGTGCCGTACTACCCGCGGCGCATGAAGATCTTCCGCGCCGCGTACTCGTCCGGCGCCGAGTGTCCGCGGTGCGCGGTGGTGATCGCGTACGAGGACCTGTGCACGGTCGACCGGCACGGCCAGGTCATCCACGCCGATTGCGAGGACCCTCGTGGCGCCCGCGACGAACGCTGATCCCGCCGGCCCGAACTGCAGCTTCTGCGGGCATGCCGTCGACCATCCGTATCCGTGCCCGGGCGAGATCACCGTCTGGGCCGACAAGACCACGGGCGGCAAGGGCCGCTCAACCATCCAGGCGCCGTGCCCCTGCGCACGGCACAACCACCCACGAAAGGACCAGCCATGACCGACGCCGACGAGACATTCATCGGCCACCTCGAGGAGTCCGACTCCCAGCTCCACGAGGCGATGTACCTCCTGAACCTTGTGCGGCTGGAGCTCCCCCGCTCACGCACCTCCACGGCCCTCGACATCGCTCTCGACAAGGCCGCTGACGCGCTCGCCAAGGCCCGCCAGATCCTGCTCACCGAGCTCACCGAGACTGTGAAGGAGGTGGCGACAAATGGGGCGTAAGAAGATCACGCCGCGGACGATCACCTGGTCGTGTCACGGCTACGACGTGCGGCTCGACGAGGACGGCGTCGCGCTCATCGCCACCTCCACGCACCGGCACCTCGAGGAAGGCGAGCTGCGGCAGCTCCTCGAGGTTGTCGCGGCAGCGTTCGGTGTGAAGGAGACCGGCCGCGCGCCGATCCCCGCGGCGGATGAGATCGGCTGGGATCAGCGGTCGAGGGAGAACCAGGCTGCGCGTCTGGCCCAGGTGACTCAGGCGGCGATCCGGACCGAGCTGGTCGGCCCCGACCAGGTGCCGTTCTGATGGCCACGCGCTTTACCCGCCGGAACCACGGGAAGGGTCACTCGTACACGATCGACGGCGCCAAGGTTCCCGGCGTCACCACCATCATCGGGATCCTGGACAAGCCTGCCCTGCTGGACTGGGCCGCGCGCGAGACCGCCGCCTACGCCGACGACCACTGGGCCGAGCTGTCGACGCTCCGGTCAGCGGATCGGATTGAGCGGCTCACGAAGGCCCGCTACGCCACGAACCGGCGCGCCGTCGTCCAGGGCAACCGCGTCCACGCACTCGGTGACCGGATCTCCCGCGGGGAGCAGATCCCCACCAATGAGATCCCGGCAGAGTTGGTGTCGTGGGTGGAGGCCTACGCCCGGTTCCTCGACGCCTGGGACCTGGAGGTCCTGCACACGGAGATGCCGGTCGCGAACACCGCCTACCGGTACGCCGGCACCCTGGATGCGATCGCCTACTCGCCGCGGCTCGGCACGATCCTGCTCGATTTGAAGACCGGTAAGGGCGTCTACGACGAGGTCGCCCTCCAGCTCGCCGCGTACCGGTACTGCGACCTCGGGATCGTGCAGGAGCAGGTCACAGGCCCGCGCGGCGGCGTCCGCACCGAAGACCGCCAGATCCCCGTCCCGGCCGTAGATGAGACGTGGGTCGCGCACCTGCATGAGTCGTCGGTCGAGTTCCGGCCCGTGCAGGGCGACGCCGAGACCTACGACACGTTCCTGTTCATGGCCGAGGTCTACGACCGGTGGGTGCGCCGCACCTCCTGGAAGAACCGTGACGACGAAGACGCGCTGAGAACCATCGGCGCCCCCGCATACCCCGAGGACTACCCAATCAAGGAGACACGATGACCATCGAGAAGTGGGGACCCAGCGTCCCCGACACCACCACCACCGCCCAGGGGCGGGATACCGACTCGTGGGCGCCGATGCTGCCCGCTGTCGCTGACCTGGCGGAGAAGATCTGCGGGACGGAGTTTGTGCCGACATCGCTGCGGAACTCCGTGCCGAAGACCGCGGCCGCGATCCTGTTCGGCCGGGAGCTCGGGTTGCCGCCGATGACGGCGCTCGGGTCGGTCCACGTGATCCAGGGCCGGGCGGGGATGTACGCCGAGACGATGCGCGCCATGATCCAGGCGTCCGGGCACGAGATCCGCGTCACCGAGATGACCGAGACCCGCTGTGTGATCAAGGGCCGCCGGCGCGGTGATGACGAGTGGGTCACGGCGTCCTACTCGATGGCCGAGGCCGTGAAGGCCGGCGATGCGGCGAAGAACCCGAACTACAAGTCGCGGCCGGCGGACATGCTGCTGGCCCGGGCGTCGGGGCGGCTGGCGAAGATGCACTTCGCGGACGTGATCAAGGGCCTGGGGGTAGCGGAGGAGCTGTCGACGTTGGGCGGCGATGTCGTCGAGGTCGCGCAGGTCGCGGCGCCTGCTCCTGGTGAGGTGGAGTCCGGGCCGGTTGCCAGCGTCGGGCGTCGACGGCCCTCGGAGCCGGTTGAGAATCGCGCAACCGCTGCACCTGCACCGCGTCAGCGGATGACCCGGCCTGCCCCGAAGACCGCCACCGCCCCGCCGCCCGCGCCCCCGGCCGCGGCGGAGACCGCGCCGGCGACCGAGGTCGTCGATGCCGAGGTCATCGATGAGCACACCGGAGAAGTCACGGTCGATGAACAGCGCCGGAAGGTCACGACCTACGTGATCATGCAGTGGGACCGGCTCAAGGTCGCGCAGCGCGAGGAGCGGCTCTACCTCACCGGGGAGGTCGTCGGCCGCGCGGTGGCGTCGACAAACGACCTGACTGCTCAGGAGCTGTCGGCGCTGGCCGATGAGCTGGGCAAGGCCAGAGATATCCGGGCGTTGCAGGCACAGATCGACCAGCGGAAGATCGATGAGGAGACCAGTCATGGGTGACCTCGCTGACGACATCGCGAGGAAGGCCCAGGCCGCCTACGCGGGCGCGACCCGGTACCGCGGGATGGACACGTCCGGGCCGATGCGGGCCGCGCTCGCCGCGGTCGACGGCGAACTGCGAGCGCTCTATGCCTGCCAGGGGACGCATCTGGAGGGCCAGGCGGAGCTGGCGAGGCAGCGCCTCGAGTTCGCGGCCACGACCTCGCCGGCGTCGCCTCGGATGCCGACCGATGCCTACCACCTCGCCGCTGCGCAGGTCCACGCGACGCTGGCCCTGGTCGGCGAGGTCGCCCAGCTCCGCGCCGTCCTCGACCCCGACGACGGCGTGATCGACGCGGAGGTCCACTGCGCTGGCTGCGCCTGCCCGCCTGTCGGGTGCCCGCGCTGCGGGTCGGACGATTGGTCCGCGGGCCTGCATCTCCTCGGTGAGGACTGCACCCCGGCCCCTGAGGGGGCGTGATGGCCGGGCTCGCCGAGTGGATCGCGCAGCGGCGCGAGATCCTCGAGAACAGCACCGAGGCGCCCTGGATCGCGGAGTACTCCGGCGTCACGGGCAACTGCGTCCTCCCGCACGACGCCGAGGACGCCCGCGAAGCCCTGGCGCTGACCAGAGGCTTCTACGCAGCCTGGGACGCGGCCTTGATCGCTGATGGGCGGTCGGCGCTGCCGCTCGCGCTCGACGCGATCGAGGCCGTGCTCGCCGAGCACCGCGACGAGGGTGCCTCGCAGGGCTACTTCGGCGACCCGGCCCCGTACGACTACGGCGAGCGTGCCCACTGCTGCTCCACGTGCGGCACGCACGGCGAGTACGGCGTCGAGTGGCCCTGCCCGACCGTCCGCGCGATCGCCACGGCCCTCGGTGTCGAGCCCTAGACCGCCATGGATCGCTACACCCACGCCCGCGACTGGCTGATCTCCGTCGCGGGCTGGCACGAAGCCACCCGACGGATCGCCCTCGAGGCCCGCATCCTCCGCGTCGATCCCCAATCCCCGACGGCGATCAAGCATGCGATCGCCACCTACCAGGCGGAGACCGGCAAATCGCCGGCCCGCACCCCGTCCGGCGCACGTCCGGACAGCACCCTTCAGGAAGGACTCATCCCATGAGCGCAACCATCAAGCTCTCCAGCAAGCTCCCCGGAGACGCGGAGATCAACGGCCTCGACGGCCTCCACGATCGGCTGTGTATCGACGCGACGCCGATCCTGTGCCTGGCGTGGATCGTGCCGACGACGAAGACCGCGGACATCGAGACCGGTGAGGAGGTCCCGCGGGTCGAGGTCCGCCGGATCGAGCCGATCGGCCCCGTGACCACGGTGCCGACGCAGATCACCACCCTCGCGGCCGAGTTGTACGAGCGCCGCACCGGCCGCGCCGCCCTCCCGATCACCTCGCTGCTCGCGCCGACCGGGGACGTCGAGGAGATCGACGACGAGCGCATGGTGAAGGCCGACGTCGCCGCCGCGGAGATGCTGATGGGCATGTCCCCGGACGAGCGCGTCGTCGCGATGTCCGACGGCGACGAGCCCGCCCACCTGCCGCTCGCGCTCGACGCGATCGAGGCCGTGCTCGCCGAGCACCGCGACGAGGGTGCCTCGCAGGGCTACTTCGGCGACCCGGCCCCGTACGACTACGGCGAGCGTGCCCACTGCTGCTCCACGTGCGGCACGCACGGCGAGTACGGCGTCGAGTGGCCCTGCCCGACCGTCCGCGCGATCGCCACGGCCCTCGGTGTCGAGCCCTAGACCGCCATGGATCGCTACACCCACGCCCGCGACTGGCTGATCTCCGTCGCGGGCTGGCACGAAGCCACCCGACGGATCGCCCTCGAGGCCCGCATCCTCCGCGTCGATCCCCAATCCCCGACGGCGATCAAGCATGCGATCGCCACCTACCAGGCGGAGACCGGCAAATCGCCGGCCCGCACCCCGTCCGGCGCACGTCCGGACAGCACCCTTCAGGAAGGACTCATCCCATGAGCGCAACCATCAAGCTCTCCAGCAAGCTCCCCGGAGACGCGGAGATCAACGGCCTCGACGGCCTCCACGATCGGCTGTGTATCGACGCGACGCCGATCCTGTGCCTGGCGTGGATCGTGCCGACGACGAAGACCGCGGACATCGAGACCGGTGAGGAGGTCCCGCGGGTCGAGGTCCGCCGGATCGAGCCGATCGGCCCCGTGACCACGGTGCCGACGCAGATCACCACCCTCGCGGCCGAGTTGTACGAGCGCCGCACCGGCCGCGCCGCCCTCCCGATCACCTCGCTGCTCGCGCCGACCGGGGACGTCGAGGAGATCGACGACGAGCGCATGGTGAAGGCCGACGTCGCCGCCGCGGAGATGCTGATGGGCATGTCCCCGGACGAGCGCGTCGTCGCGATGTCCGACGGCGACGAGCCCGCCCACCTGGCGCTCGTGCCCGACCCCGAGGCCGACGTGTACGTGTTCGACGGCCAGGACTACGACGATGAGTGAGCACGTCCCGACCCTCGACGAGATCCGCCACCACTACGACCCGACCCTCAACGACCGTTTCACCGACGTCCCGCTTGAGCAGCTGACCTCGGCTGTGGAGGCGGAGTTCGATCGCTGGTGGGCGACGGTCGAGGCCGAGTTCGCAAGGCTCTGCACCAAGCTCCAGAGCGTCGGGCTCTGGCCGGAGTGCGCCGCATGCGGCTGTAGCGACTCGGAGGCCTGCGACCCCGTGTGCTCCTGGGTCACCACGTCGGAGAACGATCCGGTCCTGTGCAGCGCCTGCGCCACCATCCAGGACGGGCAGGTCGTGCGATGCCCGAGCCCGTAGCAGACCTCACCGACACCCAGATCGACACCGACCTGCGCGCCTGGCTCTGGCACCGCCACGAGCTGGACCGCCACGGTCTCGCGAACGAGCGCACCCTCGACCGCCGTGCCCACTTCCCGGGGCTGGTCGATGCCGTCGAGGCCCTCCTCGACTGGTCCGGCGACCGCCTCTATCCCGGCGACCCCCGTGATCTCGACACCAGGCCCCGGACGGCCGCGCTGGATGCCGCCGCGGCCGAGGTCCGTGCCGTCCTTCACCACCACCTCATCCTCGAAAGCGAGACCCCGTCGTGAGAGCTCTCCTGATCCCTGCCAATCCGATCAACCGCGTGGTCGACGTCGACCCGCCCGTCGATGGCGTCAATCACTCCGAGCTGCGCGCGTTGCTCGGCGCTGAGGTCATCGCGCGCGTGCCGTCGACGGTGCCCGGCGTCACGCTGCTCATCGATGGCAACGGCCTCCTCCGGGGGGCCGGCGCGAACCACCGCGTCTCCAACACGCTCTACGGACAGGCGCTCGTCGGTGACATCCTCGCCGTCACTGCGACGGCCGACGGCGATGTCACCGACCTCACCACGGAGCACCGCAAGCTCGTGATGCGGGCCATCGAGCTGGCTTTGGGCCGGGAAGAGATACGCTCCGCCGTCGAGATGTACGAGGCCCTCAACGGGGTCATGGCGGTGTTCATCTACCGCGACGGCGATCGCATGTACTCGCGTGCCGCTGGCACGCAGGAGCTGCAGCTGCACGAAGTTTCGCTGCTGGTGTCGTTGCTCCACCAGACGGCCGAGGACCTCGGACGCTCCTACGCGGCGCAGATGCTCGCCGACGATATCCTCCCGCCGGACATGGTTGCCCGGATCCGCTGGCTCCTCGACAAAGGCCTCTGAGGTGCCGCGCCACGACCCGCGGAAGGCCCGGTTCGGGCCTGACCTGTACGCCCACGCCACCGCCTACTGGCTACCGTCCGCCCGCTGGCCCAAGCGGTACCGGTGGGCGCCCGCCAGCACGCTGCGCCGACGCACCGGAAGGGCGATCCGACGCCGTCGGCGCGAGTTCCTCGCCGCCGTCCCCCCGATCAGGCTGGCGCCATCGGGCTGGTCGGCCCTGGCCGTCGTCGTCAGCCGTGTCACAGCAGCCGTCCGCGCCGTCGGTCTCGGGCTCGCACGCGCCATCGAGGCCGAGCGCGAACAGCAGGCCCACACGATCCGGGGCGAGACGGCATGATCCTCCAGCTACGCGTCGCCGGCGTCCCGCAACCGAAGGGCTCGATGAAGTGCGTCGGCCGCGGCGGCGGGCGTCACCAGCTGGTCGAGGACGACAAGACCGGCGAACGCCGACGCTGGCGCAAAACCCTCACGGAGGCCGCGACGCAGCTCGCCGGGCGTTTGCCGGATGGTGGGGACGCCGGCGTGATCGTCGGCGTCCTCGCCCTCGTCCCCAGACCCGCCTCGGCCGCCAAACGCGCCTTGCCGACGACCCGCTCGGCCGGGGACGCCGACAAGCTCTTCCGCGCCGTCGGCGATGCCCTCGACGCCGGCGGCGTGTACACCGACGACTCCCGCATCGTGATCGCGCTCTCGGCGAAGGCCTACGCCCCAGACGGGCGGCCGGGCGCGATCATCTGGGTCGCCCCGGTCGGTACCCGGCCGGGGCGGATCCTCGACCTCATGCTCAACGCCGCGCCGGCCCTCTGCGGCCCACCAACCCTCATCTAGGACATCTGCCATGATCCAGACC
>CALMAD010000321.1 GCA_937859105.1 uncultured Propionibacteriaceae bacterium | reverse complement strand
CAAGTTGAGCATCCCGCTGAACTCGATGCCGGGCTTCGTGCCCGCGACCGTGCTGGGCGACGGGCGCTACCAGCGCCCCATGACCGACGAGCCGGGCGATTTCTGGTGGCGGGTCATCAACGCCGACGACAAGGTGATCGAGCAGTACGAGCCGCGCGAGCAGGTCGCGTTCGGCGACCCGGCGACGTACACCGACGTGCCGGGCGTCCTGGTGTTCCGGGGCAACAACTACCGCAGCGGCGGCGCGTACGGCACGGCGGACATCAAGGAGAAGAAGCTCAACATCGTCTGGGAGCAGCCGACCGGCGAGATCCGCGGCGAGGGCTCCTACTGGCCGGGCGCCGGCTGGACCGGCCAGCCCCTGCTCGTGAAATGGCCGGACGCCACCCGCGCCGCTATGGGTCTGCCGGCCGAGTTCGCGAACGACCCGAACTTCGTCGAGGTGATCTATCCGACGTTCGAGGGCAAGATCTACCGGCTCGACCTGGCGTCCGGCAAGGCGACGAAAGAGCCGATCGATGCGAAGTTCGGCTTCAAGGGCACCGGCTCGATCGACCCGCGCGGCTATCCGCTGCTGTACTCCGGGCAGGGGCTCAACGACCGCAACGGCACGATCGGCCCGTGGCGCTGGCGGGTGTTCGACCTGATCCAGAACAAGGAGGTCTGGGGCATCCCGGGCCTCGATCCGAGCACGCCGCGTCCGGATTGGGGAGCCTTCGACTCCTCCGCGCTGGTGAACCGGCAGACCGACACGGCCTTCGAGCCCGCCGAGAACGGGCTGGTCTACAAGGTGAAGCTGAACTCGTCGTTCGACCCGGCGGCCAAGAAGGTGGGGGTCAAACCCGAGGTCGTGAAGATGGAGTACGCGGGCCCGAAGTCGAAGAAGCACGGCATCGAGAACTCGGCCGTGGCGTACCGCAACCTCATGTTCGCCGCCGACAACGACGGCAACGTCTTCTGCTGGGACGCGACGACCATGCAGGTGCTCTGGATGCGCAACACCGGCGACGATGTGGATTCGTCGCTGGTGCTGGAGGCCACAAGTTCGGGCGTGTTCCTCTACACGGGCAACGAGGTCGACAACCGCGGCGCGACCGGCGGGGAGCGCATCACGAACATCCGCAAGCTCGACGCGATGACCGGCAAGCAACTGTGGCAGTACGACATCCCCGCCTACTGCGACGCGGCCGTCAACGGAGGCGTCCTCGGGACGCCGGCGATCGGGCAGGGCTCGCTGTCGGACATGGTGATCTTCAACGTCGCCCGCACCACCGCCCCGCGCGAGGGCGACCTGATCGCGCTCGACAAGAAGAACGGCCAGGTCATCTGGCGCCGGCACCTCACGAACTACTCGTGGAGTTCGCCGACGCTGTTCCAGGGGTCCGACGGGAGGCAGTACGGCATCCTCACCGACTCGGCCGGCATCATGCATCTGTTCGACCCGCAGACGGGCGAGGATCTCGACACCGTCAGCCTCGGCAAGAACACCGAGGCGTCCCCGGCGATCTATAACAACATGATCGTGGTGGCGTCCTATGACCGGAAAATCTTCGGGATCAAGATCTCCTGACCGCTGGGCACATCCCGCGCGGGGGTGGCGGGTCGGTGACGCGCGGCGTCCATGCGAAACGCCTGCAGCGTTGCTGAAACGCCTGCAGCGTTTCGCGAAAGACTCGCAGCGTTTCCGCTACGCCTGCCGTCGGCGAGAACGCTGCCTTACGTAAGGCAGCGTTTCGGTCTCAGCCCGGCGTTCCGGGAACACCTGCAGCGCGACAGAAACACCTGCAGCGTTTCGCGAACGACCGGCAGCGTTTCGACGGCACCGGCAGCGCTGTCGCACGGCCCGATCGCCCGACCTCTCGCCCGTGTGACGTTCTCCACACTCCAGTGTGGAGAACGTCAGGTAGAAGCGCCCTCAGCGGCGCCGCGCCGTCCCGAAGAGGCTGCGGGTGATCTCCCGGACGGCCGTCCGCGCCATCTGGCGCACCATGGTGTTGCCGGTGACCTGCTCGAAGACCGACTTCTCACGCCTCCCGGACGCCCGCGGCGCCGGCGCCTCCTGCCGGGCCCGAGCGGCGTCCTCCTTCGCGCGCGCCGCGTCGGCCTTGGCCTGCTCCTTGGCGGCGGCCTCGGCGGCCGCGGCGTCCGCACCGGCCTGCAGCTTCTTCGCCAGGATCTCGTACGCGGACTCCCGGTCGACCGCCTCCCCGTACTTCGCCATCTGCCCCGACTTCGCGACGCCGTCGGCGAGCCACTGCGGATTCATCGGTCCCATCAGGGAGGTCGGGGCGAGCATGCGCGTCCAGGCGACCGGGGTCGGCGCGCCGCTCGGGTTGAGCACCGTGACGATCGCCTCGCCGATGCCGAGCGTGGTGAGCACCTCGCCGAGGTCGTAGTCGGACTTCGGGTAGGTCGCCACCGTCTGCTTCAGCGCCTTCGCGTCGTTCGGCGTGTGCGCGCGCAACTGATGCTGGACGCGGGATCCGAGCTGGGCCAGCACGTCCTGCGGGACGTCCGTCGGCGCCTGCGTCACGAAGAACACCCCGACGCCCTTCGATCGGATCAGCCGGACCGTCTGCTCGATCGAGTCGGTGAACGCCTTGGACGCCCCGTCGAACAGCAGGTGCGCCTCGTCGAAGAAGAACACCAGCTTCGGCCGGTCGAGGTCGCCCGCCTCGGGCAGGTCGTGGTACAGGTCGGCGAGCAGCCACATCAGGAACGTCGAGAAGAGCTGCGGACGGTCCTGCAGGTTCGGCAGCTCCAGCATCGAGATGATGCCCTGCCCGTCGGACGTGACGCGCAGCAGGTCGTTCGTGTCGAACTCGGGCTCGCCGAAGAACGCGTCGCCGCCCTGCCCGGCCAGCCCGGACAGCTCGCGCAGGATCACCCCGGCCGTCGCCTTCGACAGCCCCCCGATCTCGGCGAGTTCGGCCTTGCCGGCGTCGGAGGTGAGGAACTTCAGCAGCTCCGTCAGGTCCTTCAGATCGAGCAGCGGCAGCCCGGCGGAATCCGCGTAGGAGAACACCAGCGACAGCGACGACTCCTGCGTCTGGTTCAACCCGAGCACCTTGCTCAACAGCAGCGGCCCGAACGACGTGATGGTCGCGCGCAGCGGGATGCCGGTGCCCTGACCGCCCAGCGCGTAGAACTCGGTGGGGCAGCCGGCCGGCTTCCAGTCCTGCCCGATGGCCTGGGTGCGTGCGGTGAGCTTCTCGGACGCCTCTCCCGGCACCGCGATGCCCGACAGGTCGCCCTTCACGTCGGCCGCGAACACCGGGACGCCCGCCCGCGAGATCTGCTCGGCCATGAGCTGCAGCGTCTTCGTCTTGCCCGTGCCGGTCGCCCCGGCCACGAGGCCGTGCCGGTTCAGCATCGACAGCGTGATGCTGATCGGAACATCGGGTCGCGGATCGCCGTCGACCAGCACGCCCAACTGCACGGCGGCGTCCTTGAACGTGTACCCCTGCTTGACGGCCTCGACCGCCTCCTTGCTCAGCGTCATGGCCCCAGCCTGGCACACGGGTGGACGGGTGCCTACCTCGGACGCGGCGCGCGGTTCGGCGACACGGGTCGTCGGACGCGGCGTCGTGAAATAGACTGCCCGGGTGATCTTCAAGCGCGTGGGTGAGGGACGGCCGTATCCGCAGCACGGGTACGTGCAGAAGCAGTGGGCGGCGATCGCCCCGCAGCAGGTCCGGCTGGATCAGTTGGTCACCACGAAACGCACCCTCGACCTCGATGCGCTGCTCGAGGAGGATTCGACGTTCTACGGCGACCTGTTCGCCCACGTCGTCTCCTGGAACGGCGACCTGTACCTGGAAGACGGGCTCCATCGCGCCCTCCGGGCCGCGCTCCAACAGCGGCAGACCGTGCACGCACGCGTGTTGGAACTGTGAGTTGACGGCGTCGGTTACGCTGAACCGAACCAACGAACGACCCCCAGGAGCATGATGACGGCACGCAGAGTGTGGCTCTCGATCAAGACGCCCCTGACGATGCTGTTGCTCCTCGGGCTGGTCCTGTTCGCCGCCGCCTGGGGCTACCGCAACGCCACCGCGCCGATCCCGCCGCGTCCGCCTGAGCCGTGCGTCGACCAGGCGGTCGGCCCGAAGTACCTGCCTTCGCACGCCGTGCTGCGCCTCTACAACGGCACCGAGACCAACGGCTTCGCCAAGCGCGCCGCGACGATCCTGCGGGCCGACGGGTTCCGCGTGATCCGCATCGCGAACGCGCCCCAGCCGATCAACGGCGTCACGGTCGTGGGCGTCAACGACAAGAGCCCCGAGGTCGTGCTTGTCCGCAGCTACCTGCCGAACGCCACGTTCATCGCCGACCCGAACAAGCTCGACCACGTCGTCGACATCACGGTCGGCAAGGGCTTCACCGGCTTCGCCAAGAACCCGCTCGATTCGGTTCCGCTGCCGAACGGCCACGCCTGCATCCCCCGCATCCAGGCGGGGGCCGAAGCCGACAGCTGAGGCCGCGGCCCCAGGGCCGTTCAGCGGCCCTCCGGCAGCCAGGACGCCAGCCGCCCCCGGCGTCCCACCCTGCGAAAGCGCTGTTCTACTGCTTTCCGCGCCCGTGAGGGCAGCACCACGAGCAGCTCGTCGCCGGAACGGATCCGCGCGCGGGCGTCCACCGGGATCGGGTTTCCGTCGCGAATGATGACCGCGACGACGGTGAGTCGCGGCAGGCGGAGCTCCTGGATCGTGACGCCGTGCAGCCGCGAGTCGGCGGGCACCTTGATCTGCATGAAGTCAGCCTGGATGCGGTCGAGGGGCGCGACCTCGACCTCGATGTCGAGCGGGTCCTCCCCCGAGGTGATGCCGAGCTTGCGCGCCGCCCAGCCGAGTGTCGGGGCCTGCAGGATCGTGAAGACGATGACGAAGATGATGACCTCGTCGAACGTCCGGCCGGCGTGATCGACGCCGGCCGCGAGGGGCACGGTCGCCATGATGATCGGGACGGCGCCGCGCAGGCCCGCCCACGAGACGAAGGCTTGCTCGCGCCACGGCATCCGGAACCAGATCGCACACGCGGCGACCGACAGGGGTCGGGCGACGAACGTCAGGAACACCCCGATGACGAGGCCCTCGCCGATCGTCGCCGGGCTGAAGCGGCTCGGCACGGCCAGCATGCCGAGCATGACGAAGAGCCCGATCTGGGAGATCCAGCCGATGCCCTCCGCGAACGACCGGGTGGCGTTCCGAAACGGCAGCGTGCCGTTGCCCAGCACCACCGAACACACGTAGACGGCGGCGAAGCCCGACACGTGCACGAGGATGCCGAGCCCGTAGGCCAGCACGATCACCCCCATCACGGCCAAGACGAACAGCCCGGACGCCGACAGTCCGAGGCGCTGCAGCACCCACCGGCCGGCGAATCCGATCAGCAGGCCCAAGAGCGTGCCACCGATCAACTCGACCAGGACGAGCCCCGCGATCACCAGCGGGCCGCCCTCGGGCAGCTCGCCGATCGCCCACGACGTCGCGACGCCGACGAAGAGCACGATCGGGGCGTCGTTCAGGCCGGACTCCCCCTCCAGCACCGACCGGATATGGGGCGGCAGGGGCACCGTCCGCAGCACCGCGAACACGGCTGCGGAGTCGGTGGGAGCCGTGATCGCCCCGACGAGCACCGCCAGCGGCACGGCCATGCCGAGCACGAAGTGGCAGAACAGGGCCACGACGGCCACCGAGACGACGACGCCGAAGGTGGCCAGCAGCGCGGCGAGGCGCAGCGACCCCCGGATGTCCTCCCAGCGCGTCGTCAGGCCGCCCTCGGCGAGGATGAAGACGAGCGCCGCGAACCCCAGCGAGTGCGCGAGGGCGGCGTTGTCGAGACGGATGCCGAACGGCTCCAGCGCCATGCCGAGCGCCAGGAACAGCAGCAGCGAGGGCAGGCCCAGCCGGGACCCGAGGCGAGCCGACAGGACCGCAAGCAGAAGGACGACCGCTCCGGCGAGGAGGAGGGCGTCGAGGCTCACGGCGGCTCCTTTCGGGGGTTCATCCTACGGGAGCGGACGCCCCCGGAGCGGGCGTCCCGCGCGGGCGTCTTCCGAGGGACGCCGCGGGCCGCCGGGCGGGACGCGCACCCTGGCGGGTGTCACCCCCCTAGGGTTTGAGACCGATGTTGCGTATATTTGCATAAGTCGCTGTCAGTAGGCGATCATTGCTGCAGCGCCTTCGGGTGCACAGCGTCTGCGGCGGCTTGGAGTGGGAGGGATCTTCAGGCCGTCGCGGATGTCTTTAACCCCCTGTTTTCTCCCGCCTCAGGCGTCCTCGGTGGGGCCCGCGAGGAGGGCGTCCACGATCGTGGCGGCCGGACCGCCGCGCACCGCGCGCCAGCCGGTTCCCGCCCACAGCGAGAGGCCGTCCGCGTCTCCGGACGCCCCGGCGGCGCGCCGCAGGCGCCCGGTGAGCTGGTTGACGGCCGGGTAGACCGCGGGCGCGTCCAGGTGCTCGCGGATGAACCGGTTGTCGAGGCCTCGGGCGACGCGTCCGGAGAACGCGCGGGTGAGCGTCGTCCGGGTGAACCGCGGGTCGCGCAGCGCGGCCCGGTAGGTGGGGTTCGTGCCGGCTTCCTCGGCGTCGAGGAGGGCGGTGCCGACCTGCACGGCGTCCGCGAGCTCCAGCGCCCGGGCGACGGACGCGGCGTCCGACAGGCCGCCCGTGGCGACGATCGGCAGGTCCGTGGCCGCCCGGACGGCCGCGAGCAGGTCGGGCAGCGGCTGATCCGGCGGGACGCCCTGAGCGGACGTGGTCGCGCGGTGCCCCCCGGCGCCCGGGCCCTGAACGACGAGCCCGTCGACGCCGGTCGCGGCGGCCCGCGCGGCGTCCTCGGCCGTCACGACGGTCGCGAGCACGCACGTACCGACGTCGCTCAAGCGCGCGACGACGTCGGCGGGCGCGAGGCCGAACGTGAACGAGACCACCGGAACGGGGTCGTCGAGGAGGGCCGCCACCTTGGCGTCCCAGCCGTCGTCGTCCGGACGCGGGTCGGGCAGCTCCACACCGAGGCGCTCGGCCAGCGGCAGCAGGGTCCGGCGGTAGGCGCGAGCGGCGTCCAGGTCGGGCGGCGTGGCCTCGGGGACGAACAGGTTGACGCCCAGGGCCTCCGCCCCGAGTGCGCGCGCGGAGCGCACCTGGTCGACGACCGTCGCGACCGGTAGGTAGCCGGCCGCGAGGAAGCCGAGGCCGCCCGCGGCGGAGACGGCCGCGGCCAGCTCGGGGGTGGACACCCCGCCGGCCATGGGGGCGCCGATGATCGGACGCCTGAGATCGGCCAGCGCCAACATCGCTACGCCAGCTTCCCGGGGTCGGGGATCGGCTTCTCGGGCTGCGCCTGCGCGCCCTCTTTCGCCGCCTGCATCTCGTGGCCACCGAACTGGTTGCGCATGGCGGCGACCATCTTCATCGCCGGCGAATCCTCCTGCTGCGACACGAACCGGGCGAAGAGCGCCGCCGAAATCGTCGGCACGGGGACGCCGAGGTCGACGGCCGCGTTCACCGTCCAGCGGCCCTCGCCGGAGTCGGCGGCGTACCCCTCGATCTTCTCCAGGTGCGGATCGTCGGCCATCGCGAGGCTCATGAGGTCGAGCAGCCACGAGCGGATCACCGTGCCCTCGCGCCACGACTCGAACACCTCGGGCACGTTCGTCACCTCGCCGGACGCCTCCAGCAGCTCCCAGCCCTCGGCGTAGGCCTGCATCAGCCCGTACTCGATGCCGTTGTGCACCATCTTCGCGAAGTGCCCGGCGCCGTGCTTGCCCGCGTGGACGAATCCGAAGTCGCCCGCCGGCTTGAGCGCGTCGAAGATCGGTTGGACGACCGCCACGTCGTCGGCGTCACCCCCGACCATGAGCGCGTAGCCGTTCTGGACGCCCCACACCCCGCCGGAGACCCCGCAGTCGAGGAAGTGGATGCCCTGGGCGCCCAACTGGTCCGCGTGCTGGTGATCCCACGTCCACTGGGAGTTGCCGCCGTCGACGACGATGTCCCCGGGGCTCAGCAGGGGCGCGAGCTCCTCGAGCGTCGAGGTCACGAATTGGATGGGGAGCATCACCCACACCACCCGCGGGCTCTCGGTCAACTGGCCGACCAGCTCGGCGAGGCTGCCGACGTCGGTCACGTCGGGGTTCTTGTCGTACCCGATGACCTCGTGGCCGGCTTCGCGGATCCGCGTCCGCATGTTCCCGCCCATCTTGCCCAGGCCGATCAGTCCCAGCTTCATCGCGCGCTCCTCACGTCAGCCGCCGGGGACCCCCCGGCCCGATGCCGCTCACCCTACTGGGCGGCGGCGCGGCGGGCGACGCCTCGACGGAGGGGATCGTGCGTGCCGGCGGCGTCACCCTTTGGTCAGGAGCCCTGCACGCATCCCCACGAGAAGACGGAATCCCTGTTTCCGCGGCGATTCCCGGCTTAAGGGGCTCTTCATACCTGCGGTGGGGGCACGGTGAGTCCGCCGCCGATGAGGAGCATG
>CALMAD010000320.1 GCA_937859105.1 uncultured Propionibacteriaceae bacterium | reverse complement strand
GGCGTCGGCCCGCGGCACCGCGGCCAGCGGCGGGGGGTCGCGCTCGGCGGCCGCGAGCACCTCGCGCGCCTCGCGGAGGGCGCGGTCGCTGAATCCGCTGCCGGCGCGCCCGACGTAGGCGAGCCCGTCGGGGCCGTTCACCGCGAGCAGCAGCCCGCCGATCGTGCGCGCCCGGCCGCCCTGCCCCGGCGCCCAGCCGACGACGATCACGCTCTGCGTCCGGACGTTTTTGATCTTGAGCCACGTCCGCGCGCGGCGTCCGGGCTGGTAGACGCTGTCGTGGCGCTTCGCGACGACCCCCTCCAGCGCGGCCTCGCGGCTGGCCTCGAGGGCGGCGTCGGCGTCCGTGCCGATGTCGTCGGGGACGTGCACGAACCGCCCGCCCGCGCCCAGCAGCGCGCGCAGGGCCGCCCGGCGCTCCCGGTAGGGCTGCTGCACCAGCGACCGCCCGTCAAGGAACAGCAGGTCGAACGCCATGTAGTGGGCCGCGCCCGAGCCGTGGCCGTGGTTCTGCAGCAGCTCGAACCGCGAGCGGCCCTGGTCGTCGAGGACGACGATCTCGCCGTCCAGCACCGCCTCGCGCCCGGCCAGCAGGCGCTCGATCTCCGCGAGCTCGGGGTAGTGCAGGTCGAGCCCGCGCCGGCTGCGCCACGTCGCGTGCCCGTCCGCGACGGCCGCGATCGCGCGGTAGCCGTCCCATTTCACCTCGAATGCCCAGCCGTCCCCGGTCACCTCGGACGCCGTCGCCGCGGTCGCCAGCATCGGCTCGAGGACCGGCGGCGCGTCCAGGGCGGGTCGCGGCGCCTCCTGCACCGGCTCCACCTCCTGCACCGGCTCCGCCTCCTGCGCGGGCGCGCGCACCGGCGACGGCGTCCGGGTGGCGGAGCGCTGGCTGGGGACGGTCGCCGGGCGGTCGGCGGAGGCGTCCGGCTCGGGCAGCAGCACGGCGAGGGGGTCGCCGAGCACCTCGAGGCGGTGGAGCACCTCGTGAAAGTCCAGGTGGGCCAGGCCGGGGCGGATCTCGTCCCAGGTGCGCGGGGCGGCGACCATGGGCCGGGGCGTGCCGCGCAGCGAGTAGGGGGCGATGGTGGTCTTCGCGCCGTTGTTCTGGCTCCAGTCGAGCAGGATCTTGCCCTCGCGCAGCTCCTTCTTCTGGTCGCTGACGACGAGGTCGGGGCGCAGCGCCTCCAGCGAGCGGGCCAACTCGTGCGCGAGCTGGGACGCCGCCTCGCACGTCAGGTCGCCGTCCAGCCCGGCGTACACGTGCAACCCCTTGCTGCCGGACGTCACCGGCACCGACACGAGCCCCGCCCCGTCGAGCACCTCCCGGATCATCGTCGCCAGCTCGACGCACTCGTCGAGCCCCGTGCCGGGCCCGGGGTCGAGGTCGAGCACGAGCCGGTCGGGTTTCCGCGGGACGCCGTCGCCGTCGAACCGCCACTGCGGCACGTGCAGTTCGAGCGCGGCGAGCTGGGCCAGCCAGACCAGCGTCGCGGCGTCGTCGACGAGCGGGTAGGACGCCGACTCGCCCCGGTGCTCGATGGTCCGGCGCTCGACCCACGCGGGGACGCCGGCGTCCGGGAGGTTCTTGTGAAAGAAGGGGCGCTGGGGGGCGTCCGGCGTGCCGACCCCGTGGACGAACCGCTTCCGCGTGCACGGACGCCCCGCCGCGTGCGGGACGAACCACCCGGCCACGGCCTGGTAGTAGCCGATGACGTCGCCCTTGGTCGTGCCCGTGGCCGGGTACATGACCTTGTCGAGGTTGGTGACCTTGACCGACCGGCCGGCCACCACGACCTGCTGGGACGCCTGCGCCACGGCTACTCCTCGAGCGACTGGGCCCGCTTCTCTGGCAGCGCGAGGGACGCCAGCGCCGCGACTCCGAACGAGGCCGCGAACACGCCGAAGATCATCGGGTTGCCCCCGGCCCGCGCCAGGAACGGCACCGACAGGGGGGCGAGCATCGACGCGATGCGTCCGAAGGCGGCGGCCGCCCCGGTGCCCGTGCCGCGCACGCCGGTGGGGTACAGCTCGGGGCCGATCGCGTACAGGGCGCCCCACGCGCCCAGGTTGAAGAACGACAGCGCGCAGCCGGAGCCGATGATCGTCCACACCTGGTCGGACGCTCCGAAGAACGCCGCCGCCGTCGCCGAGCCGGTGAGGAAGACGGCCAGCGTGGCGCGGCGTCCCCACACCTCGATCAGCCAGGCCGCGGCCGCGTAGCCCGGGATCTGGGCCAGCGTGATGATGAGCGTGTACTCGAAGCTGCGCACCAGCGGGAACCCTGAGCGGTACAGCAGGCTCGGCAGCCAGATGAACGCCCCGTAGTAGGAGAGGTTGATGCAGAACCAGACGGTCCACAGCGCGGCCGTCCGCAGCCGGTACCTCGGGGACCAGATGCTCTCCCGCGTGCGCGGCGCAGCGACGGCCGGCTGCTCGGCCGCGGCGTCACCGGCGGGCTGCGGGGGGACGCCGGCGGCGTCCTCGAACACCCGGACGGACGCCTCGGCCTCCGCGAAGCGGCCCTGCTTCTCCAGGAACCGGACGCTCTCGGGCAGCCGCCAGCGGATGAACGCCGCGTAGGCGGTCGGCACGATGCCGACCGCGAGCGCCCAGCGCCACCCCTCGGCGTGCAGCGGGATCACGAAGTAGCCGATGAGCGCCGCCAGGATCCAGCCGACCGCCCAGAACGCCTCCAGCGCCACGACGACCCGCCCGCGGATCGACTTCGGCGCGAACTCGCTGACCAGCGTGGACGCCACCGGCAGCTCGGCCCCCAGGCCGAGCCCGACGACGAATCGCAGCACGATGAGCGCGGCCACGCTGCCCACCAGCGCGGACGCCCCCGTGGCCAGCCCGTAGACCAGCAGCGTGAGCGCGAAGACCTGCCGGCGGCCGACGCGGTCGGCGAGGAGCCCGCCCACGCTGGCGCCGATGGCCATGCCGACGAACCCGATCGAGCCGATCCAGCTCAGTTGGGTGTCGTTCAGGTGCCACTGCGCGGCGAGGGCGGTCATGACGAACGAGATGAGGCCGACGTCCATGGCGTCCAGCGCCCAGCCGACGCCGGAACCCGTCAGCAACGTCCCGTGTCGCCGCGTGAACGGGAGGCGGTCGAGGCGCTCGCCTCGCGTGAGGCCCCCGGTGACCACGGACATGGCTCCTCCTCTCTGGGCAACATGTCGGCTGGTAAGTACGACCAATCTCAGCGCTCAATCTAGAGGGCGGACGCCGCGGGCGGCCAGATGCCCGGGGGCGCGGTGGGCGCCTGGGTCTCGC
>CALMAD010000319.1 GCA_937859105.1 uncultured Propionibacteriaceae bacterium | reverse complement strand
CCCAGCAGGTCGGTGCTCTCCGCGAGGACGACGTCGAAGCCGGACTCGGCGGACGCGGCCGCGGCCAGGAGGCCCGCGGCTCCGCCCCCGATGACGAGGATGTCGGTCGTGCGCTCCACGTCGGGCTCAGCTCTGGAGGGACTGCGCGAGGGCGATCAGGGTGCGGACGGCCGCGCCCGTGCCGCCCTTCGGCACGTAGTCGTGCACCTTGTCGCTCCACGAGGGCCCGGCGATGTCGAGGTGCGCCCACGGGACGCCCTCGCGCACGAACTCGCGCAGGAACGCCGCCGCGGTGAGCGCGCCCCCGTAGCGGGTCGTGCCCGACGAGCGGAGGTCGGCGACGTCGGAGGTGAGGTTGTCCTTGATCTCGGGGGGCAGGGGCAACTGCCAGAACGCCTCGCCGGCCGCCTCCGCGGCGTCCAGCACGTGATCGGCCGTCTCGTCGTCGCTGGCCATCAGGCCGCCCGTGCGCTCGCCGAGCGCCACGATGCAGGCGCCCGTGAGGGTGGCGACGTCGACGATCAGTGACGGATCGTCCTCGCCGGCCCGGGTGAGCCCGTCGGCCAGGACGAGGCGACCCTCGGCGTCCGTGTTGGCGTTCTCGACCGTCTTGCCGCCGTACATCGTGAGCACGTCCGACGGCCGGAACGCCTTGCCGGACGGCATGTTCTCCGCCATGCACGCGTAGGCGGTCACGCGGACCTTGAGCCGCAGCTCGGCGATCGCGCGGGTCGCGGCGAGCACCGCGGCGGCGCCCGCCATGTCGGACTTCATCGTGTACATGCCGTCGGGGGTCTTGAGGTCGAGGCCGCCCGAGTCGAACGTGATGCCCTTGCCGACGAGCGCGAGGTGGGTCTTGGCGCCCCGCGGCGTCCAGGTGACCTTGACGAGCCGGGGCGGGCGGGCCGAGCCGCCGCCGACGGCCAGGATGCCGCCGAACCCCTCCTTGGCCAGGGCCTTCTCGTCGAGCACCTCGACCTCCACCCGGACGTCGCGCGCGGCCTGCCGCGCGGCGTCCGCGAAGGTCTCGGGGTAGAGCACGTTCGCCGGGAGGTTCACCCAGTCGCGCGCCTGCACCACGGCGGCGGACACGGTCGCGGCGACGTTCACGGCCTGGTTCGCGGCGCCCCCGCGAGCCACGAGCGTGATGCGGCCGATGGACGCCTTTGCGGGCGTCGCGGACGTCTTCTCATACCGGTAGCTCGCGAGCAGCGCGCCCTCGGCGGCGCCCTTGACGACCTCGGGCTCGACCGTGTCGAGGCTCACGGCGACGTGCAGCGGGCGCTCGCCGCTCAGCCCGGACGCCGCCCGCACCCCGTTCGCCGCCGCCTTGCGCACCTGTTCGGGCGTCACGTCGACATCGTCGAGGCCGGTGACGACGAGCCGCGCCGGGTTGCCCGGGAGCACCACCGTCGACCCCAGCTCGGGCTTGGCGCCCAGCGAGGCGGCCAGGTCGGGCAGCCCCCGGCTGTAGCGGGAGCGTTGAGCCTTCTCGGTGGCGTCGTCGGCGCCGATGACGACGGGGCCGGACGACGTGCTCGCGAGCCCGACCACGACGACGTCGGCGTCGCTCGGAATCGAGTTCGCCACCGACAGCGGGGGCAGGGTGGACGCGACATAGGACACGGTGTGACTCCTTCTCGACCGTCGTTTCGCGCGCCAAGACTACAGCGAGGAGTCCCGGGGCCGTGCCGGTGTCGCCGGTCTGCGATAGGTTCGGCCGCATGGCTGAGCTGAGAAGGTCTCCGCTCCACGACCGGCATGTGGCGTTGGGGGCGAAATTCGCGGAGTTCGGCGGCTGGACGATGCCGCTGCAATACACGTCCATCGTGGCCGAGCACAAGGCGGTGCGGTCCTCGGTGGGGGTGTTCGACGTCAGCCACCTGGGCGGCATCCGGGTGACGGGGCCGAACGCGCGCGACTTCGTGAACGAGTGCCTCACCAACGACCTGGAGAAGATCGGCCCGGGGCAGGCTCAATACACCCTGGCGCTCACCCGCCAAGGCGGCGTGGTGGACGACATCATCGCCTACCTCATCGCCGACGACCACGTGTTCCTGGTGCCGAATGCGGCCAACAACAACGACATCTACGCGCTCCTGCAGCGCCAGGCGCCCGGCGCGCTCGAGGTGTCCAACGAGCACCCGCTCTACGCCAAGATCGCCCTGCAGGGCACCCACAGCGACGAGATCCTGCACGCCCTCGGCGCGCCGTACGAGCACGCGTACATGCACTTCCGCGGCGGCCGCATCGGCGACGCCGACGTCACCGTCTGCCGCACCGGCTACACGGGCGAAAAGGGGTACGAGCTGTTCGTCGGGGCCGACGAGGCGGGCCCGGTGTGGGACGCCATCGTGGCCGCCGGCGAGCCCTACGGCATCCTGCCGTGCGGCCTCGGCGCGCGCGACACGCTGCGCACCGAGATGGGCTACCCGCTGCACGGGCACGAGTTGTCGATCGGCATCAACCCGCTGGAGGCCATGTGCGGGTGGGCCGTCGGCTGGGACAAGCCGGAGTTCTGGGGCTCCGAAGCCGTCAAGGAGGCGCGCGCCACCGGCGTGACGCGCAAGATCCGCGCCCTGCAGGCGCAGGGGCGTGGCATCCCGCGTCCGGACATGACGGTGCTGGACGCGGCGGGCGCGGAGGTCGGGCGGGTCACGTCCGGCACGTTCAGCCCGACGCTCGGCGTCGGCATCGCGCTCGCGCTGCTGGACGCCTCGATCACCCCGGGCCAGGAGGTCGTCGTGGACATCCGGGGGCGTCACGAGACGTTCGACGTGAAGAAGCCGCCGCTCGTGCAGCCTCAGGTCCGCGAGCCGTGAGGGCGTGGCAGACGGAGGGGACGCGGTGACGAAGAAGTTCTGGGCGCACGTGGCGCTGGCCGCCGTCGGGCTGGTCGCGCTGGTGTGGTCGCTGACGTTGGCCGCCCACCCCACGGTCATGTGCCGCGGGGTCGAGATGCACCCGGGCGAGGTGTGCGTGAAGGCCGACAACACCGGCCGCGCCCAGACGTACGAGGACCGGGTGGAGGCCGCCCAGCAGTCGCGGCCCGTCGTCGGCGCCGTCGGGGCGGCGGTCGCCGGGTTCGGCGGCTGGCTAGCCTACGCGGAGGCGCGCAAGACCCGCGGGAGGCGCGAGGCGTAGGGCGGCGTCCGCGTCGGGCCGGCGTCCGTCCGCAGGCCGAACGAACGGCCCGGTCAGGCGTGCAGGCTCATCGGGCCGTAGACGACGCGGTCGCCCTCCACGAGGGTCACCTCGTCGAGGCCGTCGTCGACGAGGTCCTCATACGACTCGGTGAGCCAGGCCTCGGCTTCGGCCTGGGTGGGGAAGTCGGGGGAGCGGTACGAACGCTCGCCGCCCAGCCGCTGCGCGGCGTCCGTGTCGAGTTCGGCGACCCAGCGGAACATCAGATCTTCTCCCCCCGGTTCACGCGCGGCGGCGGCGTCCGCCAGCGCCGGAACGAAAGCTGCCGGTTGAACGCGTACATCACCAGGCCCTTGCGCGGGCGGTGCGGGATGCGCTGGGCGGCGAGCTCCTTGAACCGCCGCCACACCATCCAGGTGTCGATGAAGATCATGGCCATGAACGCCCACATCGCCCAGAAGACGTACATGCTGTAGCGCAGCGCCCCGGGCAGGAACGTGCTCGCCATGAGCACCAGCAGCAGCGGCATGGCGATCTCGGCGAGGTTGAACCGCGAGTCGACGATGTCGCGCATGAGCTGCCGCTCGGGGGTGTTGTCGATCTCGGCGTAGCGGCGCCGGTTCTCCACCGCGCGCACCTGACGCTCGCGCGCCTTGATCTCGCGCTTGCTGAGGTCGGGGTTCAGCCGCTGGCGGCGGGCCGCCTCGGCCTCGCGCCGCGACGGGGTCGCGTGCCCCTTCTTCGTGGGCCCCTGCCCCACGGTGGGGGCCGGCGGCTCCTGCTCAGGCTCGGGCTGGTCGGCCTTCTTCGCTTTGAACAAGGGCACGGGCGGATCCTTCGGTTGTGCGGCGGTGACACGGACCCGCCCAGTCTAGGGGATGCCTTTGCCCGGCACACCGCCTACGCTGGGGGCGCAGACTGCACGCCCCCACGGGAAGGACTCCACTCGATGGCCGGACTGTTCAACCGGATGAAACTCATCTTCGGCTCGAAGGCCGACAAGGCCCTCGACAAGCTCGAGGATCCGCGGGAGACGCTCGACTACTCCTACCAGCGGCAGCTCGAGCTGCTGCAGAAGGTCCGCCGCGGGGTGGCGGACGTCGCGACGAGCCGCAAGCGGGTGGAGCTTCAGGCCAACCAGCTCAACGCCGAGGTCGACAAGATGTCGGTGGCGGCCAAGCGAGCCCTCGAGCAGGGCCGCGAAGACCTCGCCCGCGAGGCGCTCACGCGCAAGTCGGCGCTGCAGCAGCAGCTCGCCGACCTTCAGGCCCAGCATGCGCAACTCGCCGGCGAGGAGGAGAAGCTCGTCCGCGCCAGCCAGCGGCTGCAGGCCAAGGTGGACGCCTTCCGCACCAAGAAGGAGACCATCAAGGCCACCTACAGCGCGGCCGAGGCCCAGACCCGCGTCAACGAGGCCTTCAGCGGGCTCGGCGAGGAGATGGGCGACGTCGGCCTGGCGATCCAGCGCGCCGAGGACCGGACGCAGCAGATGCAGGCCCGCGCCGGCGCGGTCGACGAGCTGCTCGCCTCCGGCGCGCTCGACGACCCGAGCGGCCTGGCGAAGGACGACATCACCCGCGAGCTCGACTCGCTGGCGTCCAGCTCGCAGGTGGAGAACGAACTGGAGGCCATGAAGCGCTCGCTCGGCCAGTTGGACGCCGGCGCGGCCGAGCCCACGCCCGAGCTCAGCGCCGGGCGCGCCACGCAGCAGCCGGGCGCCGTGGCGTCCGCGCAGCCGCAGAACGGGCAGGCGCAGCAGGTTGGCCCGGCGCAGCCGCCGACCTACCAGCAGCCGCCGGCCCAGGGCGAGGCGTCCTCCGAGCCGACGCGGGAGGGCTGAGCGATGATCGTGCGCATCCTCGGTGAGGGGCAACTCGACGTCGACGACAGCCACCTCGCCGAGCTGAACCAGCTCGACGAGCGGGTGGAGGACGCGGTGGACGCCGGCGACGAGGCCGCCCTGGCCGACGCGCTGGCGGGGCTGCTCGCCCGGGTGCGCGAGATCGGCAGGCCGCTCGACGACGCGGTGCTCGCCGACTCCGACCTGATCCTGCCCGGGGCCGACAGCGACCTGGCGCAGCTTCGTTCGTTCCTCGACGACAGCGGGGCCGCCGACGGGCTGATCCCCGGGTGAGCCGCGCCCGATGAGGGCCCTGATCTGCGCCGACGCTATCGGCGGCCTGCCGTCCGCGGTGGCCGGGCGGGCGCTGGGGCGCGCGTTCGCGGCGTCCGGACGCCGCGTCCAGGTGGCGGTCGTGCCCCTGGCCGCGGGCGGCCCGGCGCTGCAGGACGCCCTGCGCGAGCTTGGTCGCGCCGACGTGGTGGCCGAGGCCCCCGGCGAGCCGGGGGAGGCGTCC
>CALMAD010000318.1 GCA_937859105.1 uncultured Propionibacteriaceae bacterium | reverse complement strand
GGGGCGGGCGTCCCGAGGGCGAGGGTTTCCTCGTCGGGGCCCGAGACCGGCTCAAACACCCGACTCGACGCGGCCCGCTCCGCCGGTTCGTGCGGCACAGGGGCGCCGGGGGTGCCGTCACGCGGAGCGTCGTCCCGCGCCGCCCGAGAACGCACCCGGGCGACCCGCGCGGCCGCGGCGTCCTTGAGCCGGGTACCCACCCGGCCTACCGCCGACCCGACGCCCCGAAGCCCGGCCGCGCCGGAGGCGCCGTCCGCGGCGTCCGACGGCGCTTCGGCGGGCGAGCCCGTGGCTGCCGCGGCCCCCGACCCGAGCGCGTCCGCCCCGGACGACTGCCGCACCCACGGACGCCCCAACGGCGACGTGACCTCCTCGGGCTCGAGCGCGGACCGCCGGGCCCAGGCCGTCCAGGCTAGGCCGGCCAGCGCGGCACCCGCCGCGGTCAGCCCGACGCCGTACAGCAGCAGTTGCGGGAAAACCGGACCGAGCCCGCGGAGGCGTCCCTCGCCCAGGTCACCCCGCGCCAACCCGGACGCCAGCGCCCAGCCCAGCCCGGACGCCGCCCCCGCGACCGCGGACTGCCAGGCCGCGCGTCCCCACGGGTCGTCGGTCCGGCCCACGGCCCGCCGGTGCACGAGCGCCGCAGCGGCCCCGGCGAGCACGCCGAACGCCAGCCACGCCCAGGCCGCCGGTGCCGACTGGGCCGGCACCGCGCCGAAGGGCGGGAACCCGGGGAGCAGCCCGACGGCCGCCGACCCGGGGGTCACCACGCTGTCGACGCTCACCCGGAACCCCGCGCCGAGCACGTACGACCCGGCCCACAGCAGCATCGCCGGCAGGTAGGCCAGGTAGGCGATCCCGAGCAGGATCGCCCCCGGCACGCCCGGGTCGAGCGCCGCCTGCATCGCGGAGACCCGCGGCCAGTGCGCGACCAGCGCCGTCGCGAGCGCGGCGACCGAGCCGGTCAGCAGCACCCCCACCCCGGCGAGCGCCGCCCCCGGCAACGCCCGGACCCAGGCCGGCGCCGCCTCCAGCAGCCGGACGCGCCGCGCCCGCACCGCCGCCCAGCAGGAACTCACCAGGGCGAGCGCGAACGAGCCCACGACGATGTGCGCGGCCTGCGCCGGCGCCCCGACCAGCGTGGCCAGCAGCAGCGCGGCGACCGTGTAGCTGACGGTCATCGAGCCGGTCAGCAGCAGCGCGGCCCGCAGCGGCGTCGCGGGGGCACCATCGGCCCGCTCGCCCATCTGCGCGGACGCATACGTGGTCGCGACGCCGATCGCGACGCCGACGACCGCGGTGAGACCGAGGGGCGTGATGCCCAGGGTCAGGTCGCCGACCTGACCGCCGACGCCGTGCAGGGCCAGCCACCCCTGGTTCACGGTCGTGAGCACGGTCGTGAGGGGAAGGTAGGTCGCGCTCAGCCACCCCACGGCCACGGGGAGGGCGACCAGCAGCCACCCGAACAGCACGCAGCACACGGCACCCAACAGCGCGGCCGCCAGCCACGGCAAGTACGGAACCCGCGACAGGCGCGCCCCGGCGTCCGCGTTCTCGCTCGGAGAGGAGACCGTCAGGGAGACCGGGGGACGGTGGGCGAGCAGCTTCGACATGATGCACCATGCTTCCCCACCGCCGTGGGGTGCGGCTCCCGGACACGCCCGCCGTTGCTAAAGTCTGACCGCCAACGGACTTTCAGGGGGACCCAACATGAGCGACGACGAGCCGACGGGGCCGCGGCGGGCCGCGGACAAGCCGGACGGCGGCGGTTCGTCGCGGTGGTCGGCGTCCAGCCCAGGGCAGGACCGCCCGCCAACGCCCGTCCCGCCTCCGGCGCTCCCCCCGTCGGACGCCGGTGGTTCCGGCCGCCGCTACTCGGCCGACTCGCTGCCCGACGACTGGACGTCCCCGCTGCCGCGCCGCTCCGCCGACAGCCCCTCAGGCACGCGCGAGCGCTCGCCGATGAGCCCCCCGGACGCCCCCCGCGCCGAGTCGGCGGTGGCCCGCCGCCGCGTCGGGGTCCGGCTGTTGACGATCCTCGGCGGCGTGGTCGTGCTGGGCCTCATCGCCGCGGGCGCCTACCTGGCCACGCACCCCGCGCCGGCCGCGCCGACCGTCGCCCCGCCGACGCCGAACCCCGTCGAGGGTGCGCTCCTGCAGCCGGCCGACCTCGCGCCGCTGGGGCGCACCTGGGCGATCGCGCAGACCGCCCTGGACGCCGACGAGGCCAGCCCCCGGCCGCGCTGCATCGCATCCGACGCGCCGGAGGACCCGGCTCCGGCGGGGCGCAGCGTCCGGACGTTCACGGCCGAGGGGTCCCCGGAGTCGGCCCTGCTCGAGTCGATCCGCACCTACCCCGACGAGGCCTCCGCGAAGGCCGCCTACGCCACCCTCGCCGGCCAGATCGGCAACTGCCCGGACGCCTCGATCGCGCGCGGGCTCGCCCCCACCGGCCTCGCGAACTCGGCGGTCGGGCTGATCGCACAGCGCGGGCAGGGCGCGACGGCCGAGCACCACGCGATCATCCTCGCGCGCACGGGCACGGCGGTCGCGATCGTGGACGCCAGCCGCGTCGACGGGCCGTTCGACCCCAAGGCTGTCGCGACCGCGCTCGGCGCGTCGCTGACGCGGCTGTGCGGGCCGGCGTCCGGCACGTGCCCGGCGACGGTGAACGTCGCCAGCGCGGCCGTCCCGCC
>CALMAD010000317.1 GCA_937859105.1 uncultured Propionibacteriaceae bacterium | reverse complement strand
CAGAGCCGCTCAGCGGCCGTTTCGACCGGACGCCTCAGCGCCTGTGGATCCTCAGCGGCTCGCCGCCCGGACGGCCGCCGCGCTCACGTTGCTGTAGTAGCGCTGCTTGTAGGTGGCCACCTTCGCGCGGATCGTGCTCATCTTGGCGTACACGTAGCGTCCGGGGCAGGACGTGCTCTTCTCGTTGCGGTGCCCCGAGATGTTGTTGAGCGCGCCGGACGAACCCCACGTCCGCCCGTACACCGACACGCTGTGCATCGCGAACTTCCAGGCGATGACGCGCTCGGCGGTGTCCAGCATCGCGGACGAGGGCTTCTTCACGTCGTAGTTGCCGATGAACGAGAGCCCGAACACGCGGGCGTTCGTGATGCCCATGCCGTGGCCGCCGACGACGGCGTTCGTGAGGCCGCCGCCGCGCCCCTCCCAGGCGACGCCGTACTTGTCGACGAGCACGTTGTACGCGATGTCGTTCCAGCCGCGTCCGTTCACGTGGTACGCCTGGATGCCGCGCAGGATCGCGGGCACCTGGCTGCGCGTGTAGCTGTTGCTCGTCGCGGTGTGGTGGATCATCACGCCCGTGACGACGCCGTAGCGGTAGGGCTCGCGCACGAGCCCCTGATTGGCCCGCCACGCCGCCCGCGAGCGGATCGTCGGCCGGTAGATCGAGACGGCCTTCCCCGACACCGCGTCGCCGGAGACGCCGGTCGCCGACGTCGCGTTCGCGCTCGTGACGGACGCCGCCCGCATCGAGACGCTGTCCGCGGTCGCCTTCGCCGCGGCCGACGCGACGGCGGCGTCCGTGCCGGTGACCTGCGAGCCGTAGGAGCGCAGGCTGGCCGCGACCGGCGCGTCCGAGAGGACGACGGCCTCGACCGTCGCCTTGCCGAGCACCATGGTCGGCTCGGTGCCGGCGGTCTTCGCGGCCTCGGTGCCCTGCTCCTGGCCCACCGCCTTCCACGCGGACGCCTTCTGGCCGGCCTGCGTGGTGCGCACGAACACCGACACCCGCTTCGCGGTGGTCGGCCAGGTGACGCCGAGCATGCTGACGTCGGCGGAGACGGCGAGGCGCGACGTGCTCACGAAGCGGCCCTTCGCCGAGGCCGGCAGCCCGGACGGGCGAGTGGCCGACTTCAGGGCGGCACCGGCGGTGCGGACCGCCGTGGCGGCCCCGGCGCTCACCGACGTCTGGCTCCCCGCCGCGGGGGCGAGGGACGTCGCGGGAGCCGCCGCTGCGGACGTGGACGGCAGAACCAGCGCGGCGCTGACGAGCGGCAGCGTCACGGCCGTCCGGAGGGACCGGGAAACGAACTTCTCAGGCATGGAGGAATATCCCTTCATAGTGGTTGTGAAGGCTGGGGGATCCTTCGGTGGCCATCGCGAGGACCGGTCATCGGTAGTAACCGGCGACGTCGGCGATGAGATGGGTGGTGCCGGATGAGGCATTGCGCAGGCTGACCCGTCCGCCGGTGCCCACCTTCGCGGGCACCAGGTTGGGGACGTCCTGACCGGCGACGAAGTTCAGGCTGGAAGACGACGGAATCGCCGCTCCCGAGGGGTACACCTGAAGGTTGCCGGAGACTTGTGGACGGGTGACCGTCACGTTGTAGACGACGGAGGAAACCCCCGACGACGGGACGCCGCCGCGTCCGGTGGCCTGGAGGGCCACCACCCCGTAGGGGGCCACCGGGCCGGGCGCCCCGAGCGCGGCGCGCGTGTCGAGCGTCCGGGTGGGGCTGAGCGGCACGAACGAGCCGGGCATCGTCGGCGTCCCCGCGAGGTAGTACCCCGCGATGTCGGCGATCAGGTGCACGGTGCCCGACGAGCTGTTGCGCAGGGTCACGCGGCCGTCGGCGCCGAGCTTGACCACCGCCAGATTCGCGACGGTCTGGCCGCGCACGAAGTTCACGTTCGAGGACGCCGGCGCGCGCGTACCGGAGGGGTACACCTGGACGTTGCCCGCCACGGTCGGCTGCGTCACCGTGACGTTGAGCGCGACGGCCGCGACGCCCGTCGCGGGGACGCCGCCGCGTCCGGCGATCGGCACCGTCGCCGTCCCGTAGGGCGCGATCGGGCCGGTGGCCCCGGTATTCGTCCGGGTGTCGAGCAGCCGCGAGGACGCCACCGGCGCGAACGCGCCGGGCACCTGGACGTTGCCGGCCACGTAGTAGCCGCCGACGTCCGCGATGAGGTGCGACGTGCCGGAGGACGCGTTGCGCAGGTTCACCTTGCCGTCGCGCCCCACGGGCACCACGACGGCGTTCGGCACGTCCTGGCCGGGCGCGAAGTTCAGCGACGACGTGCTCGGCATCGCCGCCCCGGACGCCCACGCCTGCACGTTGCCCGCCGCCTGCGGACGCGTGACCGTCACGTTCAGCACGACCGCCGAGACGCCCGTCGCCGGGACGCCGCCGCGCCCGGCGACCTGCAGGGACACCGTGCCGTTGGCCGCGACGGGACCGGGCGCGCCAAGCGCGGAGCGGGTGTCGAGGATGCGGGCGGGCGTCAGGCTCCGGTACGAGCCGCCGAACTCGGTGCTCACGCGGACCGACCCGGCCCGCGCGCTCGTGCCGCCGACGCGTCCGGCCGTCGAGGTCGTCAGGGAGATCTGGCCGGTCTTGCTCACCGCGACGAGGTCCGGGCCGCCGGATCCGTCGACGTTGGCTCCGCCGACGATCGTCCAGGCGTCGCCCCACGCGCCGCCGAGCGACGTCGTCGACTTCACCGTGCCGTAGCCGTCGCCGGCCAGCAGGTCGAGCGTGCCGTTCGTGCGGCGGGCGACCAGGTCGGGCGTCCCGTCGGTGGTGTTCCAGACGCCCGCGAGGGCGATCAGGTCGTAGTCGACGCCGGCCGTCGTGAGCGTCTGGGGCGTCTGCAGCCCGCCGGCGCCGTTGCCCGGGAAGGCGAGGATGCGCCGGTTCGCCCGGTCGAGCGCCAGGAGCGCGCCCCGGCGGTCGCCGCCGAAGTTGGGCGCCGCGATGAACTGCTCGTAGCCGCCCCACCCGGACGCCAGCGTCGTGCCCGTCTGGCTGTACCCGCCGCCGACCAGGCCGCGGTACAGCTTCAGGACGCCGGCGTAGTCGCGGACGACGATGTCGCCCACCCCGTCGCCTGAGAGGTCGCCGGCGAGCACGGCGTCCCGCGGGGCGGTCGGCAGGGTCAGAGCTCGCCGGGGCGTGAACGGCTGCGCCAAGAGCTGCGTGATCATAACGTTCTGGCCGTCCACGACCGCGAGGTCGGGCTTACCGTCGCTGGTGGCGTCCTGGTTGAACGAGCGGTCGCCGTCCCAGTCGGTCGCCATGTACCCCTTCACCTTCGAGCGGATCTCGGCGAAGCGGCTGTAGACGTTCTTTCCGGGGCAGTCGGTGGCGTTCTCGTCGCGATGCCCGGAGATGGCGTTGAGGAAGGTCGAGCCGCCGTCCTGCCCGCCGGACCCCCAGGTCGTGCCGTAGGGGTCGACCCCGTGCGCCTGGAACTTCCACGCGATGATGCGTTCGGCCTTGTCGAGCATCGCCGCCGGGGCCGCCGCGGTCTGGTAGTCGCCCATGAACGACAGCCCGAACACCCGCGCGTTCGTCACCTTCCAGCCGTGGCCGCCCTGCACCGCCCGCGCCAGGCCGCCGCCGCGGCCCTCCCACGCGGTGCCGTACTTGTCGACGAGCACGTTGTAGGCGATGTCGTTCCAGCCGCGCCCGTTCACGTGGTACGCCTGGATCGACCGCAGGATCGCCGGCACCGCCGCCTGCGTGTAGCTGTTGGACCCCGAGGTGTGATGGATCATCACCCCGGTCACCGTCGAATAGGTGTAGCCGTAGCGCACGAGGCTCTCGTTCGCGCCCCACTCGGCGCGCGAGCGAATCCCGAGGGACGCCGGCGTCCCGCCGAGCGCGTCACCGCCGGTCCGCTCGGCGACGGCCTTGTCGTCGGCGGCGGTCTCCGCGGACGACATCACGCGCAGCGTCGCCCCGACGTCCTGCCCGGCGACGGTGGCCGCCTCCACGGAGGCGGCGTCCGTGACGACGATGGGGTCCGTGCCGCCGGTCGGCGACTCCGCGCCGCCGGCCGGGGCCTCGGTGTCCAGCTTCTGCCAGGCGGACGCGCGGCCGGAGGCGTCC
>CALMAD010000316.1 GCA_937859105.1 uncultured Propionibacteriaceae bacterium | reverse complement strand
CCCCGGACGCCGCCCTCGTTCGTTGCTGCGTCAGCCGCGCGCCGCTGCGCGGTTCACCGCCCCGACCACGGCGCGCATGGACGCGGCGATGATGGACTCGTGGCGGCCGACGCCCCAGACCACCTGGGCGTCGTCGCCCTCGCCGACCTCCCACTCGACGTAGGCCGCGGCCAGCGCGTCCCCGCCGGCGCTCATCGCGTGCTCGGAGTAGTCCAGCACGCGCGCCCGGACGCCGACCGTCCCCAGCGCGTCCACGAACGCCGACAGCGGACCGTTGCCCTCGCCGAGGACCTCGACCTGACGCCCCTGGTAGTTGACCGTCGCGCGGCACGTGTAGACGCCGTCCTCGGACGACGACTGGTAGGTCACCAGTTCCAGAGGCCCCGTGGTGGTCAGGTACTCCTGCTCGAAGATCGACCAGATCTGCTCCGACGTCACCTCACCGCCCTCGGTGTCGGAGTGCTCCTGCACCACCCGGCTGAACTCGATCTGCAGACGCCGCGGCAGGTCCATCTTGTGCTCGGTCTTCATGATGTAGGCCATGCCGCCCTTACCGGATTGGCTGTTGACCCGGATGACAGCCTCGTACGTCCGGCCGACGTCGTGCGGGTCGATGGGCAGGTACGGCGCCTCCCAGTCGACCTCGTGAATCGTCTGGCCCTGGCTCGCGGCCTGCTTGTCCAGGTACTCCAGGCCCTTCTTGATGGCGTCCTGGTGCGACCCCGAGAACGCCGTGTAGACGAGGTCGCCCGCGTACGGGTGCCGCGGGTGGACCGGCAGCCCGGTGCAGTACTCGACGGTGCGACGGATCCCGTCGATGTCGGAGAAGTCGATCTGCGGGTCGATCCCCTGGCTGAACAGGTTCAGGCCCAGCGTGATCAGGTCGACGTTGCCGGTGCGCTCGCCGTGCCCGAACAGGCACCCCTCGACGCGGTCCGCGCCGGCCATCATGGCCAGCTCGGTCGCGGCGACCGCCGTGCCGCGGTCGTTGTGCGGGTGCAGCGACACGGCGACGTGCTCGCGGTTGCGGACGTTGCGGCAGAAGTACTCGATCTGATCGGCGTACGTGTTCGGCGTCGAGCGCTCGACGGTGGCCGGCAGGTTCAGGATGATCTCGCGGTCGGGCCCGGGCTGCCAGACGTCCATCACGTTGTTGCAGACCTTGATCGCGAAGTCAGTCGGCGTCTGGGTGAAGATCTCGGGGCTGTACTGATAGCCGAACTCGGTCTCGCCCAGGTACTGCTCGGAGTACTTCATGACCAGCTCGGTGCCGCGGCGCGCCATCGCGATGCACTGGGCCTCGTCGATGCCGAACACCACCTTGCGGAATAACTCGGCCGTGGCGTTGTACAGGTGGATGTTCGCGCGATGCGCGCCCACCAGCGACTCGGCGGTGCGGGCGATCAGGTCTTCACGAGCCTGGGTCAGCACGGAGATCTGGACGTCGTCGGGAATCCGATCCTCCACGATCAGCTTCCGGACGAACGCGAAGTCCGTCTGCGACGCCGACGGGAAGCCGACCTCGATCTCCTTGTAGCCCATGCCGACCAGCAGCTCGAACATGCGCAGCTTGCGCGCCGGGGTCATCGGGTCGATCAGGGCCTGGTTGCCGTCGCGCAGGTCGGTGGACAGCCACCGCGGCGCGTGCGTGATCTTGTTGTTCGGCCAGGTGCGGTCGGGCAGGTCGATCGGCTGGAACGGTACGTAGCGGTCGAACGGCATCCCGCTGGGCTGCTGCCGCGGGGCGCCGATCTGCGGGCGCGTGCCGAAGTTCTGGGTGGTGATGATCATGGCTCTATCCTCGGTCAATCTGGAGTGGGGGTTTCAGATGCCAGGCGCGACGAGACTCCGCAGCGGGGAAGCCTGACGGAACTAGGCCTCGCTGCGGCGACCAAGGAGCAGGTTCACCCATGCCATGGCGGAGACGCTAACACACGTTCCGGTGCCCGGCGGGGTCGTTTCGTCCGGTTTCTGAGATCCACCCGCCCAACGGACGCCGCGGGCGTCGGTTGCCGGCGCCCCCGGCCGTGTTGTTTGCTCACACCTCGTGAGCAAACAACAGCGACCGGGAGCACGCGTCCGGCGTCCTGCTCAGAGGCTGAACACGCGGCGCGGCAGGGCCAGCCGGACGAGTTCCATGTCGGCCATCGGCTCGGTGCCGTCGGGCTCGCGCTGCTCGCTGAGCGTGCCGCGCTCCATTCCCCGGACGCCGGACGCGATGTACAGCGCGGACGCCAGCGCCCCCGCCGGGTACTGCTCCTGCGGCAGGTGGTCGAGGAAGCGCATGGCGTCCAGGTGCGCGCCCAGACCGCCGGCGGGCGTGATCACCGGGATGCCACGCGCATCGAGCTCGGACACCATGTGAGCGATGAACTGGCGACCCTGGTTGATCATGTCCTCGTCCATGGTCTCGTCGAGGCCGACCGTGATCGCCTCCATCTCGCGCACGGACATGCCGCCGTACGTTAGGAAGCCCTCGTACATCGGGATCAGCCCGCGCATCTGCTCGTACAGGCCGCGATCCTGGACGCAGATGCCGCCGCCGCGTCCGAACCCGAGCTTGCGCGCCGAGAAGTAGATGACGTCGAAGCAGTCGGCGATCGCGCGGGTGATCTCCGCGATTGACATCTCGCGGCAGCCCTCCTCGCGGGTCTTGATGAAGTACAGGTTGTCGGCGAGGAGGGAGGCGTCCAGCACCGACATGATGCCGTGCTCGCGGCAGACCGCGGTCGCCTCGCGGATGTTCGCCAGCGACAGCGGCTGCCCGCCGATCAGGTTCGTGCCGGCCTCGATCCGGACGTAGCTGAGCGCGTCGGCGCCGCGCTCGGCGATGAGCGCACGGAGGGCGTCCACGTCGAAGTTGCCCTTGAAGTGCTCGTCGCTGGTCACCTTCAGCCCCGCGGGGCGGATCAGCTCGACGACCTCGGCGTCCTTCGCGGTCACGTGGGCCTTAGACGTCGTGAAGTGGTAGTTCATGGGGACGATCTGTCCCGGCTTCACGAACGCCTGCGCGAGGATGTGCTCGGCCGCGCGCCCCTGGTGGGCGGGCAGGAAGTACTCGGTGCCGAAGATCTCGGTGAGCTTGGACGCCAAGCGGGAGAACGTCGCGCTGCCGGCGTAGGCGTCGTCGGCGATGAGCATCGCCGCCTGCTGCCGGTCGCTCATGGCGTTCACGCCCGAGTCGGTGAGCATGTCGAGGAACACATCCGCGTTCTGCAGCAGGAACGTGTTGAACCCCGCCTCGATCATGGCGTGCCTGCGCTGCTCGATGGGCAGGAAATTGAGCTTTTGGATAATACGGACCTTGTGCATCTCCAGGGGCAGTTGCTCGCCGCTGAAGAACGTCACCTTTGACATGGGTTTCGCTCCTGGGAGCTATTCGGACGGCCACACCTTTGCACTCAGCGCGCGCCCCCGCCGACCATCCACGATTTCTGGGACGCCTCTTCTGGGACGCCTCTTCTGGGACGCCTCTTCTGGGACGCCTCCGCGTGACGCAGGCGGCCTCGCCTCGGACGCCGGATCCGCGCGTGCCCTGGCAGGATGGGCGCATGACGACCACGCCGACGTCCAGCCCCGCCGACCCGTGGCTCCCCCTGGAGCCTGCGGCCATCGCCGAGCTCTTCGCGGGCACGGAGGCGCGGTGGTGGCTTTCGGGCGGCGTCGCCCTCGAGCACTGGCTGGGACGCCCCATCCGCGACCACGACAACGTGGACGTGAGCACGATCCCGACCGACCTACAGGGCCCTCCTCGCCGACCTCCCCGAGCCGCTGCGCGCCTGGGGTGTCGTCGAGGGCCGGGTCGTCCCGTTCGACGAGCTTCCCCCCGACGCCGAGGTCCAGCCGGTCTTGCTGCGCGATGAGTCCCGGGACGCCTGGGTGCTCCAGGTGAACGTCGAGGACGGGACGCCGACCCGCTGGCTCTACCGTCGCGACCCACGGCTCCAGTTGCCGTGGGATCAGGCCGTCCTCGACGTGGGCGGCATCCCGACTGGGGCCCCGGCCGTCCAACTCATCTGGAAGGCGCTGCGCCCCCGGCCCCAGGACGACGCCGACAAGGACGCCGTCCTGCCTGCCCTTCCCGACGACGAGCGCGCCCGGCTCGAACGG
>CALMAD010000315.1 GCA_937859105.1 uncultured Propionibacteriaceae bacterium | reverse complement strand
GGTGCGGCTGGGGGAGGGGCTCGCGCTGGCTGCGGGCTGGGCGGCGCCGCCGGGCGCGGGCGCCACGACGACGGCCGTCGCGGCGCTCAGGAGGGCCTTGCTCACGCCGATCGCGCCGTCGGCGTCGGGCACGGTCACGTTGGCGTCGGGGGTCCGGGTGAAGACCCCGTTGGACTTCGGATCGACGCGGGGCGGGGCGTCGTTGCCGGCCCCGGATCCGGTGCAGCCGACGACGGTGAGCGCGGCGCCGGCGGCGGCACCGGCGATGAGGGATCGTCTCGTGAAGGTGGTCACCGGGCCAGCATGACATGTGCGCTCGCTGTGACCCGCCAGGCCGACCGGAGGGGGCCCGAATCGGGGCGGTGTTTCCGGGCGTCAGCTTTCGTGGTCCGCCAGGACCCCGATCTCGCCGAGCCACGACCGGGTGTCCTCGTCGGAGACGAACAGGTGCGCCAGCCAGCCCCGCTCGCGGGCCGCGTGCACGTTCTCCGGGCGGTCGTCGACGAACGCGATCTCGCCCCCGGTGCACTCGGTGACCTCCTCGACGCGCAGGTACACCCCGAGGTCGGGCTTGCTCATGCCCATGGACGCCGACACGAACCAGTAGTCGGCGTCCTCGGCGTAGTCGGACTGCGCGAACGTCATGTCGAGCACGAACGGCGCGTTCGACAGGATGGCGACCTTCGTGCCGCCTAGGCGGACGTCCGCCAGGATCTCCCGCGCCGCCGGACGCATCCGCGCCCACAGCGAGGCGTCGAGGTGCGCCATCTCGGTGATGAGCTCGGGGGAGGGCCGCTTGCCGAGCCGGGTGAGCAGCGGCGTCCAGTAGGAGGCGTCGGAGCCGCCGTTGTCGTAGGCACGGCGTCCCTCCCAATAGGACGCCTCGTAGGCGGCCGAGTCGACGCCCAGGCGGGCGGCGGGGGCGGTGTACAGGTCGTCCGGCGAGGAGAGCACCTCGCCGAAGTCGAACGCGACGCAGCGGATCATGCCTCCAGTCTTGTCGACCCGCCGCCGGCGCGACACCCGGGTCCGCCAGACGGCAACCGATTCCCTACCTACGCTTCCGTAAGTTACGCTGGCGTACATGAGCGAGACCCCCGGTGCGGACTTCGTCCAGCTCCTCACCCCCGACGGCCGCCGGATCGACAACTGTGACTACCGCTTCGACGGCGACGACGCCGAGGTGCGCGAGTACCTCCGCCAGATGGTCCTGGCCCGCCGCCTGGACGCCGAGGCCACGGCCCTCCAGCGCAAGGGCGAACTGGGGCTCTGGCCCCCGTCGCTCGGCCAGGAGGCGGCCCAGATCGGCTCGGCGGCGGCGACGCGCGCGCCCGACGAGATCGTCCCGAGCTATCGCGAGCACGGCGTCCTGCTGTCGGCGGACGTCGACCCGCTCGACGTGCTGAAGACGTTCCGGGGCACGTCGATGGTGGATTGGGATTCGCGCGCCACCCGCGTCCACCTCTACAGCTTCGTGATCGGCACGCAGACCCTCCACGCGGTCGGCATGGCCATGGGCATGCAGCGCGACGGGCTGGTCGGCAACCCCGACCCCGCCGACGACGGCGCGGCGATCGTCTACTTCGGCGACGGGGCGACGAGCCAGGGCGACGTGTCGGAGGCGTTCGTGTTCGCCGCGTCCTACAAGGCGCCCGTCGTCTTCTTCTGCCAGAACAACCAGTGGGCGATCTCCGAGCCGATCGAGGTGCAGTCCCGCATCCCGCTCTACAGGAGATCGGCCGGCTTCGGCGTCCCCGGCGTCCGGGTGGACGGCAACGACGTCCTCGCCGTGAAGGCCGTGACGGACGCCGCCCTCGCCCGCGCCCGGCGCGGCGACGGCCCCACGTTCGTGGAGGCGTTCACCTACCGCATGGGCGCGCACACCACGTCGGACGATCCGACGAAGTACCGCGGCCGCGACGAGGAGGAGAAGTGGCGGCGCCGCGACCCGATCGCGCGCGTCCGGGCCTACCTCACCGCGCAGGGCGCCCTGGACCAGTCGTTCGAGGACGCCCTGGCCGCCGAGGCGGACGCCCTCGCCGAGCGCATCCGCACCGAGGTGCTCGAGCTGCCCGAGCCCGCGTTCGAAGACCTGTTCGCCAACGCCTACGCCGACACCCCCGCGGCCGTGGAGGCCCAGCGGGAGGCCTACCTCGCCTACGAGGCGTCCTTCGAGGAGACCGACGCATGACCACCCTGACCATGGCCAAGGCCCTCAACGCCGGCCTGCGCCGCGCGCTCGAGGCCGACCCGAAGGTGCTTCTCGCGGGGGAGGACATCGGCAAGCTCGGCGGCGTCTTCCGCATCACCGAGGGGCTGCAGGCCGACTTCGGCCGCGACCGCGTCGTCGACAGCCCGCTCGCCGAGGCCGGCATCATCGGCACCGCCGTCGGGCTGGCGCTGCGCGGCTACCGCCCGGTGGTCGAGATCCAGTTCGACGGGTTCGTCTGGCCGGGCTTCGACCAGATCACCTCCCAACTCTCGCGGCTGCGCTTCCGCTCGATGGGACGCCTCACGCTGCCGGTCGTCGTCCGCATCCCTTATGGGGGTGGCATCGGGGCGATCGAGCACCACTCGGAGTCGCCCGAGTCGTACTTCGCCCACACACCCGGGCTGAAGGTCGTCACCTGCTCCAACCCGCTGGACGCCTACTGGATGATCCAGCAGGCCATCTCGTCCGACGACCCGGTCATCTTCCTCGAGCCGAAGCGTCGCTACCACGAGAAGGGCGAGGTCGACACCGGCGCCGAACCCCTGCCGCTGCACCAGGCGCGCATCGTGAAGTCGGGCTCGGACGCCACCCTCCTCGCCTACGGGCCGATGGTCCGCACGTGCGTCGAGGCCGCCCTCGTGGCGGCCGAGGAGGGCCGCGACCTGGAGGTCATCGACCTCCGCTCGCTCTCCCCGCTGGACGACGCGGCGATCGTCGAGTCCGTCCGGCGCACCGGCCGCGCGATCGTGGTGCACGAGGCGTCCCGGTCGGGCGGGCTGGGCGCCGAGGTCGCCGCCCGCATCCAGGAGACCTGCTTCTACGACCTGGAGGCGCCCGTCCTGCGCGTCACCGGCTACGACATTCCCTACCCACCGGCGCACGTGGAAGGTAAGTTCCTGCCCGATCTCGATCGCGTGCTGGACGCCGTCGACCGCTCGCTGGCCGCCTGAGGAGGCTCGATCCATGAAGACCTGCACCCTGCCCGACCCCGGCGAGGGCCTGCTGGAGGCGGAGATCGTCCACTGGCTCGTCCGGCCCGGCCAAGCCGTCGCCGTGAACGACCCGATCGTCGAGATCGAGACCGCCAAGTCCCTCGTCGAACTGCCGTCGCCCTACGCCGGCACGGTCGCCGAGCTGCTCGTCGCCGAGGGCGACATGGTCGACGTGGGTGCGCCGATCCTCACGATCGACGACGGCGTCTCGGACGCCGCATCCGGCCGCGTGGTCGACGCCGGCGAGGGCCCCCGCGACGAGCCGGAGCCCGAGGCGTCCGGTGCTGCGGCGGAGCCTGCCGAGCCCGCCCGCGCCGACGCGCCGAAGCCCGCCCCCAAGGACGCCTCCGGCAGCGTGCTGGTCGGCTACGGCACGAAGGCGTCCTCGATGAGCCGGCGTCCGCGCAAGTCGAGCGCGGTCGAGAAGGGCCCGCAGGGCGACCAGGTGCACGAGTCGTACTCGACCGACAAGCCGGTCTCCCGGACGACCGAGGACGTGACGGAGGCGTCCAAGGTGGACGCGGAGGCGTCCGAGCCGCCGCTGCCGCGTCCGGGGGCGCCCCGGGCGCTCGAAGATCGCGAGGCCGAGGGCGGCCCCAGCGGACGCCCGCGCGCGAAGCCCGTCGTGCGCCGCCTGGCG
>CALMAD010000314.1 GCA_937859105.1 uncultured Propionibacteriaceae bacterium | reverse complement strand
ATGGTCCGCGGAGGAGTCGCGCCCGGTGACTACGCTGTCCCCGTGATCGACCCGATCGGGGCCCTGCGCGAGATCGCCTACCTCCTCGAGCGCACCGGCGGCCAGGCGCGGCGCGCCCAGGCCTACCGGCGCGCCGCCGGCGTCCTGGAGGGTCTCGATCCTGCCCGCCGGGCCGACGTGGACGCCGCCCGCGCCTGGTCGTCGTTGCCGGGCATCGGGCCGTCGACGGCGTCCGTGATCGCCCAGGCGGTGGCCGGCCAGGTGCCGGGCCGCCTCGCCGAGTTGCGGGCCGCGCGGGAACCGCTCGTGCCCGGGGAGGTGCCCCTGCTGGCCGACCTACGCGGCGACCTGCACACCCACTCCGACTGGTCGGACGGGTCGAGCTCGGTGGAGGAGATGATGCTCTGCGCCCAGGCGCTCGGGCACGAATACTGCGTGGTCACCGACCATTCGCCGCACCTCACGGTCGCGCACGGCCTCGACGCGGAGCGGCTCACGGCCCAACTCGAGCTCATCGCCGACCTCAACGCGGTGCTCGACCTGAGGGTGCTCTCCGGCATCGAGACCGACATTCTCGACGACGGAAGCCTCGACCAGGCCCCCCGCATGCTGGCCCGCCTCGACGTCGTCGTCGCCAGCGTCCACAGCAAACTGCGCATGGACGCCGCGGCGATGACGCGGCGCATGGTCACGGCGATCGCGAACCCCCGCACCAACGTCCTGGGTCACTGCACCGGACGCCTCGTGGCCGGCGACCGCGGCACGCGGCCGCCGTCGTCCTTCGACGCGGAGGTCGTCTTCGAGGCCTGCCGCCAGTTCGACGTCGCCGTCGAGATCAACAGCCGCCCCGAGCGGTGCGATCCGCCGGACGACCTCCTCGCGCTGGCGTCCGAGGTCGGCTGCCTGTTCGCGATCGACACCGACGCGCACGCCCCGGGCCAACTGGAGTTCCAGGCGTACGGTGCAGCACGCGCGCAGAGGGCCGGCATCGGGCCCGAGCGCGTGATCAACACGTGGCCTCTCGAGAGGCTGCTGCAGTGGGCTACGCTCTAGCCGGAGCGCCCGATTCCTACACTCCGTCGTGGCGGAACGTCCCCGGATGCGCGAGGATGGGCACCGAACTTCTCACCATCGAGAAACAGCGAGAAAGGACGCCGCGTGCCTCGAAGCGACAAGGCGGGACCGATCCTCAACGGCCTCCCCACGAATCTCCCCGACATCGACTCCGAAGAGACCGCCGAATGGCTTGAGTCTCTCGACGGGCTGATCGAGGCGACGGGGCGTAACCGCGCCCGTTACGTCATGCTCAAGCTGCTGGAGCGGGCACGCTCGCGGCGGCTCGGCGTCCCGTCGCTGACGGCGACCGACTACGTCAACACCATCGGGCCGGAAGAAGAGCCCTGGTATCCGGGCGATGTCGATCTGGAGCGCAAGTTCCGGCGCCTCGTCCGGTGGAACGCCGCGGTCATGGTGCACCGGGCGCAGCGGCCCGGCATCGGCGTCGGCGGCCACATCTCCAGCTACGCGTCGTCGGCGACGCTGTACGAGGTCGGCCTGAACCATTTCTTCCGGGGCAAGGATCACCCGGGCGGCGGCGATCAGGTCTTCTGGCAGGGTCACGCGAGCCCCGGCATATACGCGCGCGCCTACCTCGAGGGACGCCTCGAAGAGGCCGACCTGGACGGCTTCCGCCAGGAGAAGAGCCACATCGTGGACGGCAAGATCCGGGCTTTGCCGAGCTACCCGCACCCCCATCAGATGGACTGGTTCTGGGAGTTCCCGACCGTCTCGATGGGCATCGGCCCGATCAACGCCATCTACCAGGCGCAGTTCAACAAGTACCTGCACAACCGCGGCCTGAAGGACACGTCGCAGCAGCACGTCTGGGCGTTCCTCGGCGACGGCGAGATGGACGAGGTCGAGAGCCGCGGCGCCCTGCAGTGGGGGGCGTTCGAAGAGCTCGACAACCTCACGTTCGTGGTCAACTGCAACCTGCAGCGCCTCGACGGCCCGGTGCGCGGCAACGGCAAGATCATGCAGGAGCTCGAGGCGTTCTTCCGGGGCGCCGGCTGGAACGTGATCAAGGTCGTCTGGGGCAGCCAGTGGGACGAGCTGCTCGCGAAGGACAAGGACGGCGCGCTCGTCAACGTGATGAACACGACGTCCGACGGTGACTACCAGACGTTCAAGGCGAACGACGGCAAGTACGTCCGCGATCACTTCTTCGGGCGCGACCCGCGCACGGAGAAGATGGTCGAGGGGTGGGACGACGACCGCATCTGGCACCTGACCCGCGGCGGCCACGACTACCGCAAGGTGTACGCGGCCTACGACGCGGCCACGAAGTTCACCGGCGCCCCGACCGTCATCCTCGCCCACACGATCAAGGGCTACTTCCTCGGCCAGCACTTCGCCGGGCGCAACGCGACCCACCAGATGAAGAAGTTCGCGCTCGACGACCTCAAGCAGTTCCGCGACCGTCTCGACATGCCGGTCACCGATCAGCAGCTCGAGGAGAACCCGTACGAGCCGCCGTTCATCCGGCCGGAGGCGTCCGACGATCGCATCGCCTACGCCCTCGAGCGTCGCCGCGTGCTCGGCGGCGGCGTCCCCGAGCGCCGCACGAGCTGGACCAAGAAGCTCAAGCTGCCCGACGACATAGCCTACGCCAGCGTCAAGAAGGGCTCGGGGCACCAGCAGATCGCGACCACGATGGCCTGGGTGCGTCTGCTCAAGGACCTCATGCGCGACAAGGAGTTCGCGCCCCACGTCGTGCCGATCATCCCCGACGAGGCGCGCACGTTCGGGATGGACTCGTTCTTCCCGACGATCAAGATCTACAGCCCGCACGGCCAGAACTACACGCCTGTCGACCACGAGCTGATGCTGTCGTACCGCGAGGCGAAGACCGGGCAGATCCTGCACCTCGGCATCAACGAGGCCGGCTCGGTGGCCGCGTTCACTGCCGCCGGCACGTCGTACGCGACGCACGGGCTGCCCATGGTCCCGATCTACATCTTCTACTCGATGTTCGGCTTCCAGCGCACCGGCGACGCGATGTGGGCGGCGGGCGACCAGCTCGCCAAGGGCTTCATGCTCGGCGCCACGGCCGGCCGCACCACGCTGACCGGTGAGGGCACGCAGCACATGGACGGGCACAGCCCGATGCTGGCGGCCACGAACCCGGCGGTCGTCCAGTACGACCCGGCCTACGCCTACGAGATCGCGTACATCATGCAGGAGGGCCTGCGCCGCATGTACGGCGACGATCCCGAGGAGATCATGTACTACCTCACGGTGTACAACGAGCCGATCGTCCAGCCGCGCGAGCCGGAGAACGTCGACGTCGAAGGCATCCTCAAGGGCATGTACCTGCTCAAGGAGGGCTCGACCGAGGGCGTGGGCGAGGACGCGCGTCGCGCGCAGTTGCTGGCGTCCGGCGTCGGCGTCCCGTGGGCGCTGGAGGCCCAGGAGTTGCTCAAGAACGACTGGGGCATCGTCGCCGACGTGTGGTCGGTGACGTCGTGGACCGAGCTGCGCCGCGATGCGATGGAGTGCGACGAGCAGCGGTTCCTGCACCCCGACGCCGAGCAGCGCGTGCCGTACCTCACCCAGCGGCTGGAGGGGCGTCCGGGCCCGGTCGTGGCCGTGTCGGACTACATGCGCCAGGTGCAGGACCAGATCGCACAGTGGGTCCCGCAGCAGTGGGGTTCGCTGGGCGCAGACGGGTTCGGGTTCTCCGACACCCGCGCAGCGGCCCGGCGGTTCTTCCACATCGACGGCCCGTCGATCGCAGTGCGCGCCATGCAGTTGCTGGCCGAGTCGGGCGAGCTCGATCCCGACCTGCCCCGGCAGGCCGCGGAGAAGTACGACCTGCTCAATGTGAACGCGGGTTCCTCCGGTAACGCGGGCGGCGACGCCTAAGGACGCCGGCTGAGCCGAGCGAAGGGGGTCCGATCGGGCCGCCCTCGCCGTCTTTTCACAAGTCCGGATGTGGTGTTGTGGCGCGGAGGCTCTGCCCAACCGGGTTGATTGTCTGGCAGGCTTGGGGGCACTGCTGGACGAAGGGGCGGAGGAGTACGCGTGGGTAGCTCAACGGGACCCGGGGGTAAGAAGGCCCGGGGCATCGTTGCGATGGGCCTGAAGCAGGGCGACGTGGTGCAGGAACTGGGGTGGGATTCTGACGTCGACGAGTCCCTGCGCGACGCGATCATGGACGCGATCGATGCCGAGATGGTGGACGACCCGCTCGAGGCTGTGGATGCGGTGCTGCTCTGGTGGCGCGACGACGACGGTGACCTGGTGGACGGGCTCGTCGACGCCCTGCGCGACCTCGGCGAGGCTGGGTGCGTCTGGCTCATGACCCCCAAGGTGGGGCGAGCCGGCTACGTCGACGCGGCCGACATCAACGAGGCGTCCGCCACGGCCGGCTTGTCGCTGGCCAACCCGGTGAAGGTCTCCGACGATTGGCTCGCGCAGAAGGTGGTGCGGCCGCGCAGCGGGCGCCGCTGAGTCAAGTTCGCTGGACATTATGTCAAGCACGCTTGACTTGGCTGTCAAGCGACCTTTACCTTAGGGGTATGACCGACACGCAGATCCGCCCGGCGAAGCCCGCGGCGTCCCATGGTGTTTCGATCCCGGCGCTCGCCGGGCTCTCCCTTCTGCGCCCCGCCCTGTTGTTGCTCGCGCTCGGCGCAGTCTCGCTCACCCTGCGCACCCTGGGCGTCGCGCATGCCGCGACGTGGGGCCCGCTGAGCCTCAACGTCGCGATCGTGGGGGTGGACGTGGTGACCCTGCTCGTGGTCGTCCGGCTGCTGGCCCGCGACGGGCAGTCGCTGCGGGGCGTCATCGGGCGCTTCCGGGGTGCGGACGTCGCCTGGGGGCTGCTGATCGCGCTCGGGCTGATGATCGTCCTGCTCGCGGTCACCTACGCCGGCAACCTGCTGATGTACGGCGGCGCGCCGCCGAGGCCGGCGGGCGGCGAGGGGTTCCGCGTCCCGGTGTGGTTCGGCCTGTGGGCGACGCTGCTGATGCCGGTCACGATCGCGTTCGCCGAAGAGGTGCTCTTCCGCGGGTACCTGCAGCCGCGGTGGTCGGCCCGGCTCGGTTCGCTCGCCGGGCTGGTCGTGACGGCGGTCTTCTTCGGCCTGCAGCACGTGGTGTTCGCGTGGGGCAACCCGCAGGCGGCGGTCGTCCGGTTCGCGGCAACCTTCGCCGGCGGCCTGCTGCTGGGCCTGCTGGCCCGCAAGTTCGGACGCCTCTGGCCGCTGATCATCGGCCACTGGCTCGCCGACGTGGTCGGGCTGGGCCTGCCCCTGCTGTTCGCGGCGGTGGCGGCGTGAGCGCGCTGGAGCGCCGGAAGGCGGGGCGGCGGTACGTCGTCCGGTTCGCCGTGGCGATGGCGTCCTACGTCGTCCTGCTGTTCGTGGGCATCGCGATCGCCCGGACGCTGGGGGACTCGCCGTGGCGGTTCGCCGCGATGGCCCTGCCCGTGCCCGCGACGGTGGGCGTCGTGTGGGCGGTGGCCAGGTACGCCTCCGAGGCCGACGAACTGCAGTCGCGCGATCTGACGCGCGCGCTGGCGATCGGCTTCGGCGGCGGGTCGCTGCTCACGTTCACCTACGGCATCATGCAGACGGTCGGCGCGCCGCCGCTGAACTGGATGTTCGTGTGGGTGATCTACGCCGGCTGCTGGGCGATCGGGTCGGTGATCGTCCGGAGGCGCGGGTGAAGAACCGGCTGAAGGAGTTGCGGGCGCGCGACGGGCTCACCCAGGGTGGGCTCGCCGAGCGTCTGGACGTCTCCCGGCAGACCGTCAACGCCCTCGAGTCGGGCAAGTACGACCCGAGCCTGCCCCTGGCGTTCCGGATCGCGGCGGTGTTCGAGCTGCCGATCGAGCAGATCTTCGAGCCTGACTAGGGCGGCGGGCGTCCGGGTGACAGTTGTCATCTCCAGGTCGTGACGACGCCCCCTGACCCCCGGGTGCCGCCCTCGCGACGATGGAGTCATGCAGAACACCAGCGCCGCCGTGGCGGCCTCCGGGCTCACGAAGACCTTCGGACGCCTCACGGCCGTCGACCATCTCGACCTCACCGTCCCCGCCGGGCAGATCCTGGCCCTCCTCGGCCCCAACGGGGCCGGCAAGTCCACGACGACCGAGATGATCCTGGGCCTGACCAGCCCGGACGCCGGCGAGCTGCGGATCTTCGGTCGCTCGCCGCGCGCGGCGGTCCGGTCGGGCGACGTCGGGGCGATGCTGCAGAACGGCGCCCTGCTGCCTGACACGTCGGTGGCCGGCCTGCTGCGCACCGTCCACGGTCTGCACGCCCGGCCGCTGCCGCTCCAGCAGGTCATCGAGCGCTCGGGCGTCGAGGGGTTTCTCCGCGCGTCGACGAGCCGGCTCTCAGGCGGCCAGGCCCAGCGCGTCCGGTTCGCGCTCGCGATCATGCCCGACCCGCGCCTCCTGCTGCTCGACGAGCCGACCGTCGGCATGGACGTGGACTCCCGCCGCCGCTTCTGGGCGGCCATGGAGGGCCTCATCGCGGACGGCCGCACCGTCGTCTTCGCGACCCACTACCTGGACGAGGCCGACGAGTTCGCCGACCGGATCGTCGTGCTGAACGACGGCCGGGTCGCGGCCGACGGGACGGGCCCGCAGATCAAGGCCGTCGTCGGGGGCCGCCACGTCTCGTTCGAGGGCCCCGAGCGTGACTACTCGGGGCTGCCCGGCGTCGTCGGCGCCGAGCGCCGCGGCGTCCGGTATCTGCTGAACTCGAGCGATTCGGACGCCACCCTGCGCGCCCTGCTCGCCGACCCGGACGTGCACGCCGTCGAGGTCGCCTCGCCCAGCCTCGAGGACGCCTTCCTTCAGCTCGTCGCCTGACCCACCCCGATCCCACCAGGAGAAACGCTCATGACCACCCTGACCCCCGAATCCGCCGCCGCGCCGACCGAGGCCTCGCGGCGTCCCGCGCCCGGCTCCGGACGCGCGCGCCGGCTGCTGTCGTACGCGCGCTCGAGCGTCCGCCGGACGCTCACCGACTGGTCGTTCCTCGCGTTCGTCATCGCGCTGCCGACCACGATGTACCTGTTCTTCGCCGGCATCTACGGCGACCAGATCGCCCAGGGCGGCGTCACGGTCGCGGCCGTGATGATGGTGACGATGGCCGCCTACGGCGGGCTCGGCGCGGCGATGAGCGCCGGCGCGGAGATCCAGTCCGAGCGGAGCACCGGCTGGTTCCGGCAACTGATGATCACCCCGTTGACGCCCCTGGAGTTCTTCGTCGCGAAGGTGATCGCCGCGGTCTTCGCGGTCGCGCCGGCGATCGTGGCCGTGTTTCTGTGCGGGGTGGCGCGCGGCGTCCGGATGCCGGTGGGGACGTGGGCGGCCACGTTCGGCGTCCTGCTGGCGGCCCTGCTGCCCATGGTGCTGCTCGGGGTCGTGCTGGGTCTGTGGTTCAAGCCGCAGACCGCCGGCGCCGCGACGACCCTGGTGATGCTCGCGCTCTCGATGATCGGCGGGCTGTGGTTCCCGCTGGACATGATGCCGGAGTTCCTGCAGCGCATCGGACGCCTGCTGCCGTCCTACTGGGCCGGGCAGCTCGGCCAGTGGCCGGTCATGGGCGGCGCGTTCCCGTGGCAGGGTGTCGCGACGATCGGCGTCTGGTGCGCCGCGCTGGTGGGGCTGGGCATCCTGGGCTACCGTCGGGCCGTCCGTACCTCGCGACGCTGATCGGCGACCATGCCTGCACTCCATCTCGGCTCGGCCCCGGCCCCGGGCCATGACCCGGCGGCCGACGGCCTGCCCTGGTACCGGCGAGCCATCGCCCAGGGGGCCGGGTACTTCCTGCCGAGCGTCCTGTTCCTGCTGATCCCGCTGTACTACGCGGCGGGTGCCCTGGAGCCCTGGCGCGTCGGCCTGATGCTGGCCGACACGGTCGCCATTGCCGCCTTCTTCCTCGGCTCGACCGTGGTGGCGCACTGGCCCGAGTGGGCGCGTTGGCTGTGGCTGGCCGGGCTGATGCTCGCGCTGGTCGCGATGGCCCAGATCACGGGCAACGAAGCGCAGCCCGTCTACTACCTGCCGTTCGTCACGTCGTCCGCGGCGTGCCTCATCGCCTGGCCGGTCGCGCGCTGGCTGCTGCTGGTGCTGGTCGTGGGCGGCGTCGGGCTCGGCGCAGTGGCGCAGGAGCCGTTCGCGATCGTGATGGCGATCATGGGCGCGGGGGTCGGCTTCTCGATCGGGTTCGGCCTCGAGCTGGAGCACACGCGGGCGGCGCTGCGCCGCGAGGAGCGCCGGACGGCGGTGCTCGCCGTCGCCGCCGAGCGCGAGCGGATCGGCCGCGACCTGCACGACATCCTCGGGCACTCGCTGACGACGATCGCGGTGAAGGCCGACCTGGCGCAGCGCCTGGTCAGCCGGGACCCCGCGGCCGCCGAGGCGGAGATCGGCGACCTGGCCCGCGTGACGAGGCAGGCGTTGGCGGACGTGCGCGCGACGGCGTCCGGGATGCGGGAGGTGCGGCTGGCGACCGAGGTCGCCTCCGCGCGGTCGGTGCTGAGTGCGGCGGGCCTGGCCTGCGAGGCGCCGACCGCGCTGCCGCCGCTGGACGACGCGGCCAGCGAGCTGTTCGGCTACGTGGTGCGGGAGGCGGTGACGAACGTCGTCCGGCACGCGGGGGCGACCACGTGCCGCATCGACACCGGCGAGCGGACGGTCTCCGTGGCCGACGACGGCCGCGGCCTCGGGCTGCGGGAGAGGTCCGGGTCCGGGCTCGCCGGACTGCGCGCGCGGCTGTCGGACGCCGGCGGCGTCCTGGAGGTGGAGTCGGGGCCGGGCGGGACGACCGTCCGGGCGAGCCTTCCGGAGGGGGAGTCATGATCAGGGTCTTGTTGGCCGACGACCAGGCGATGATCCGGACGGCGCTGGCCACGATGCTGAACCTCGAGGACGACCTGACGGTCGTCGGGACAGCCGGGACGTGCGCCGAGGCGGTCGCCGTCGCCGGGCAGACGAGTCCGGACGTCGTGCTGCTCGACGTCCAGATGCCCGATGGCGGGCTGGGCGCCGAGGACGGCATCGACGCCGTCGCGCCGCTGCTCGCGGCGTCCCCGGGGGCGCGCGTGGTGATCGTCACGACGTTCGGACGCCCCGGCTACCTGCGCCGGGCCATCGAGGCCGGCGCGATCGGGTTCATGGTGAAGGACGCCCCGGCGGAGCGGCTGGTCGAGGGGATCCGGGCGGCCGCGTCCGGGTTGCGGGTGGTGGATCCGGAACTGGCGATCGCGTCGCTGTCGATCGGTCCGTCGCCCCT
>CALMAD010000313.1 GCA_937859105.1 uncultured Propionibacteriaceae bacterium | reverse complement strand
ACCTGGGCGAGCCGGAGGCGTCCACGGACGCCGAGTCGGGCGAGCGCGCCTGAGCGGTTACCCTGGTCGCACCATGAATACTCCGACCGTGACTTCGCCGGACTCGCTGTTCGCCCGCCTGGAGCCGTTGCTCGCCCGCGTGAGCAGGCCCATCCAGTACGTGGGCGGCGAGGTGAACTCCGTCGTCAAGGACTGGGACGCCACGGACGTCCGCTGGTGCCTCATGTACCCGGACGCCTACGAGGTCGGCCAGCCGAACCAGGGCGTCGCGATCCTGTACGAGATCCTTAACGAGCGCGACTGGATCCTCGCGGAGCGCACCTACTCGGTGTGGCCCGACCTCGCCGCGCTGCTGCGCGAGCAGGGCCTGCCGCAGTTCACGCTCGACAACCACCGCCCGGTCGGGGCGTTCGACGTGCTCGGCATCAGCTTCTCCACCGAGCTCGGGTACACCAACATGCTGGCCGCGCTCGACCTCGCGGGCATCCCGCTGCACGCGGCCGACCGCGACGCCGAGCCGCTCGTCATCGCCGGCGGCCACGCCGCCTTCAACCCCGAGCCCATCGCCGACTTCGTGGACGCCGCGGTGCTCGGCGACGGCGAGGAGGCGTCCCTGGCGATCTCGGAGATCGTGCGGGGCTGGAAGGCCGAGGGGCGTCCGGGGGGCCGCGACGGCGTCCTGCTGCGGCTCGCCACGTCGGGCGTGGCGTACGTCCCGCGGTTCTACGACGTCGCGTACCTGCCCGACGGCCGCATCCAGAAGGTGACGCCGAACCGGCCGGGCGTGCCGTTCCGGGTGGCGAAGCACACGCTGATGGACCTCGACTCCTGGCCGTACCCCAAGGCGCCGCTCGTGCCGCTCGCCGAGACGGTCCACGAGCGGTACTCCGTGGAGATCTTCCGCGGCTGCACGCGCGGCTGCCGGTTCTGCCAGGCGGGCATGATCACGCGCCCGGTCCGCGAACGGAACATCGAGACGATCGGCGCAATGGTCGCCGGCGGCCTGGAGTCGACGGGGCTGGAGGAAGTGGGGCTGCTGTCGCTGTCGAGCGCCGACCACTCCGAGATCGGCGACGTCACGAAGGAGCTGGCCGACCGTTACGAGGGCACGAACGTGTCGCTGTCGCTGCCGAGCACGCGGGTGGACGCCTTCAACATCGACCTCGCGAACGAGCTGTCTCGCAACGGACGCCGCTCGGGCCTCACGTTCGCGCCCGAGGGCGGCAGCGAACGCATGCGCAAGGTCATCAACAAGATGGTGACGGAGGACGACCTGATCCAGACCGTCGCCACCGCGTTCGGCAACGGCTGGCGTCAGGTGAAGCTGTACTTCATGTGCGGGCTGCCCACCGAGACGGACGACGACGTGCTCGCGATCGCCGACATGGCCGCCCGCGTCATCGAGACCGGCCGCGCGGCGGCCGGCTCGCGCGACATCCGCTGCACGGTGAGCATCGGGGGGTTCGTCCCGAAGCCGCACACGCCGTTCCAGTGGGCTGCGCAGGCGTCCGCGGAGACGATCGACCACCGCCTGCAGTTGCTGCGCGAGAAGATCCGCTCGGATCGCCGCTACGGCAAGGCCATCGGCATGCGGTACCACGACGGCAAGCCCGGCGTGATCGAGGGCCTGCTGAGCCGCGGCGACCGGCGCGTGGGCGCCGTCGTCGAGGCCGTCTACCGCGACGGCGGCATGTTCGACGGCTGGAGCGAGCACTTCAGCTACGACCGCTGGGTCGCGTGCTGCGCGTCCGCGCTGGAGGGCACGGGCGTCGACCTCGCCTGGTACACGACGCGCGAACGCGACTACCCCGAGGTGCTGCCGTGGGACCACCTCGACTCCGGCCTCGACCGCGACTGGCTGTGGGAGGACTGGCAGGACGCCCTCGACGAGCAGCCGGTCGAGGACTGCCGCTGGACGCCCTGCTACGACTGCGGCGTCTGCCCCCAGCTCGACACCGAGATCCAGATCGGTCCCACCGGGCGCCACCTGCTGCCCATCGCACCCGTCCGCTGAGGCGGGCGGCGTCCTGGCCAGGGGGTGGCCGGCGTGAGAGGATCCGGCGCGTGAGGAGCACTGTCGAGCGGCGACCGCCGCAGTCGCTGCTGATCGCGATCCTCGCCGGGCTGGGCATGGTCGGCCCGTTCTCGATCGACACGATCTTCCCGGCGTTCCAGCAGATGGGGGCCGCGCTCGGGGTGAGCGCGCTGGCGCTGCAGCAACTCGTGAGCGTGTACCTGATCTCGTTCGCGGTGATGTCGCTCATCCACGGCCCGCTGTCGGACGCCCTGGGCCGCAAGCCGGTCATCCTCGTCGGCGGCGCCGTGTTCACGCTGGCGTCGGTCGGGTGCGCGCTCGCACCGTCGCTGGGCTGGCTGCTGGTGGGCCGCGCGATCCAGGGCGCGAGCGCCGGCGCCGGGCAGATCATCAGCCGGGCGATGGTGCGCGACCTGTTCACCGGTTCCCTGGCGCAGCGCGTGATGAGCCAGATCGCCATGATCTTCGGCCTCGCGCCCGCGCTCGCGCCGATCGTGGGAGGCTGGCTGTTGCTCGCCGGCGACTGGCGGATCATCTTCTGGTCCCTCGCCGGCTACGGGTTGCTGCTCGTGCTGCTCGTCGCGCTCTTCCTGCCCGAGACCCACCCGCCGGAGGTCCGGACGCCGCTGCGGCTGCGTCCGCTGGTCGGCGGCATGGCGACGGTGTGGCGCGACCCGGACGGCCGCCGGCTCGTCTTCGCGGGCATGCTGAACTTCGCGGGGATGTTCACCTACATCTCGTCGGCGCCGCTGTTCGTCGTGAACCTGCTCGGCAAGGGCGAGCGGGACTTCTGGCTGCTGTTCGTCCCGCTGATCTCCGGCATGATCGCGGGCTCCTGGGTCGCCGGACGCCTCGCGGGCCGGGTGCCCGGCACCCGGCTCGCCACGTGGGGCTACCGCATCAGCGTCGCCGGTGGGGTGGTGAACCTGGCCCTGGCGCTGCTGCCGCACGCCGACCCGCTGCCCTGGGCCGTCGTCGTGCTGCCGGTCTACACGCTGGGCGTCGCGATCGCCTTCCCGATCCTGACGCTCGCGATGCTGGACCTCTTCCCGGACCGGCGCGGTGCGGCGTCCTCGGTGCAGTCGTTCGTGCAGCTCACGCTGAACGCGGTCATCGCCGGGGCGTGGGCCCCGTTCATGGCCCAGTCGCTCCTGGGGCTCGCGGTGAACGCCCTGGTCGTGACGCTCGTCGCCTGGGTGCTGTGGGCGCGGCACCTGCGCGTGGCGCGTCCGGCGCCGGAGGCGAGGTAGGCGTCCGCGGGTCGCTCAGGCGAAGCCGTGATCGCGGGCCCAGAGGGCCGCGCTGGTGCGGTCGACGACGCCGAGTTCGCGGAAGATGCGGCCGAGGTGGGCCTTCACCGTGCCCTCCGTGATGCCGAGGCGCTTCGCGATCTGCTTGTTGGCGAAGCCCTGTGCGACGAGGGCGAGCACCTCGCGCTCCCGGCTGCTCAGGGCCGCCTCCGCGCCGTCGGGGCGCGGCTCGTCGCGGGGGAGCAGCGCGGCCGCCACCCGCGGGTCGATCGGCACGTGGCCCGCCCGGGCGGACCGGATGGCCCGCAGCAGGTCGTCGGGCTCGCTGTCCTTCAGGACGTACCCGATCGCCCCGGCCGCGAGCGCGCGCTGCACGCGCGAGCGCTCGGTGAACGACGTGAGGACGACGACCCGCACGTCGGGGCACTCCTCGGCCAGCCGCCGGGTGGCCTCGACGCCGTCGGTGCGGGGCATCGAGAGGTCCATCAGGACGACGTCGGGGGACGTCAGCCGGGCCAGCTCGACCACGTCCGCCCCGTCGGACGCCTCGGCGACCACCTCGATGCCGGCGTGGCCCTCGAGCACGGCGCGCAGTCCCGCCCGCACGAGCGGGTGGTCGTCCACGATCACGATCTTGATCGTCTCGGTCATGCGTTCTCCCTCGTCAGCGTCACGACGGTGCCCTCGCCGGGGCGGGTGGCGACGCGCAGGGCGGCGCCGGCGTCCGAGGCCAGGTCCGCGAGGACGTGCAGCCCCAGGTGGCCCGGCTCGGGGGTGCGAAACGTGTCCTCCAGGCTGAAGCCGCGGCCGTCGTCGGCGATCGTGAGCGTCCAGCCGCGGCCGGAGGCGTCCAACCGGACGACGACCCGGGACGCCTCGGCGTGCTTCACCACGTTCAGCAGGCACTCGCTCGCGACGCGGAACACGAGCCGCTGGTCGGGCAGCGGCACCGCGCTGTCGACGCGCGGGTGCACCGCGAGTTCGACGTCGGCGCCGTGGGACCGCAGCGGCTCGACGAGGTCGGCGAGGCTCGCGGCCAGGCCCTGGTCGCCGAGGGTCGCGGGGTACAGGTCGACGAGGAGCGTCCGCAGGGAGCGCATCGCCCCGCGCACGGACGCCGCCGACTCGCGGACCGTCGCCGCCTGCCCGGGGTGGCCGTCGCGGTCGAGGCGCTGCGCGGACGCCGACAGCGCGAGCGTGGCGGCGGCCAGCTCTTGCACCGGGCCGTCGTGCAGCGTGCCCGCGATGCGGCGGCGCTCGAGCTGGGAGGACTCGACCGCCCGCTCCAACAGGGCCTCGCGCTCGGCCCGGGCGTCGTCGAGCCCCCGGGAGAGGCGCCAGGTGATCGGGATGACCAGCAGCAGCATCAGCGCGAGCGACCCGCCGAGGAGGGCGATGAAGACCCGCCACATCTCGACGGCCCGGGCGCCGATGCGGTGGTAGTCGAAGTAGACCTCGACGAGGAACCGATGGCCGTCGGCGACGACCGGCTGCCGCACCTCGACGAGGCGTCCGGGCACGCGCTCGTACTCGTTCTCCAACCCGTGGGGGCTGGAGAGGACGGCGCGGGCGGACGATCCGTCCAGCGCCTGTCGCTCCTCGGCGTCGAACGGGAAGGTCTGGCCGATCAGGCGCGGCTCGTCGGAGTACAGGACGCGGCCGCCGGCGTCGAACACCTTGAGGCGCAGCGCGCCGTCGTGGCGGAGGGTGGGGGCGACGGCGGCGTCCAGGGCGCGTTGCGCGGCCGGGTCGAGTGCCTGCAGGGCGGGCGTGATGCGCGGCTGCAACTCGGAGCTGACCAACAGGTCGGTCAGCCGGGCTCCCTCGTCGAGGATCTCGCGTTCGGCCAGCCGGCTGCTCACCCAGTACGCGAGGACGCCGACGAGCGCCGCGACCAGCAGGGTCGCCCCGACGATCGTGGCGAGCACCGTCCGGCGCGGGGGGATGGCGCGCGCGGCCCGGGGCGCCGCCCTCGTGTCGGAGAGCAGCACCCCGGGCCCAGCGGGGCCGGGCTGCGCGGGAGGCGTCGGACTCACGCCCTCAGTGTGCTCCACCCGTCGCCCAGCGTCGCGAGCGCCAGGCAGATGCCTGACAGGGCGAGGAACCCGGGGGCGAGGGG
>CALMAD010000312.1 GCA_937859105.1 uncultured Propionibacteriaceae bacterium | reverse complement strand
CGAGGCGGCCGGCTCGGCGGGGGACGCCGCCCGCGAGGCGCTGCGCCGCTACGCCTGACGGGCGCGGGAGCTCGGGCAGTCTCAGCGCTCGCTCAGCGAGGCCGCGGTCGACTCTGGTGCGCGACCCGTAGACTGGGCCGCGTTGCCACGACAAGGAGTAGAAATGCCGCAGTTCATGCAGGGCTGGGAATGGGTCATCCTGCTGGTGGTCGGGATCCTCGTCTTCGGTGGCTCGCGGCTCGCGGGCGTCGGCAAGAACGCCGGCCGCGCGATCCGCGAGTTCAAGGAGGAGACCCGGGCGATCAAGGCCGACGAGGAGCGGGCGAAGGCCTCGGGCCAGCAGGAGTCCGAGGAGAGTGGCGCGACGGCGTCCGACCGCGTGGTCGATGCCGAGATCATCGAGAACCGCACCGACCCGAAGCCCGACAACCCGGCCTGACCGCATGGCCCGCCGTCTCAGCTTCGGCTGGCTCAAACCGCCGAAGGTGCCGGCCGACGGCGTCATGTCGCTGGCCGACCACCTGCGCGAGTTGCGCTACCGCCTCATCCTCTCGGCGATCGTGATCGTCGTCGGGATGGTCGCGTGCGCGTTCTACTACCAGATCCTCGTGCAGCTGCTGATGCAGCCGTGGATGACGTCGGTCGAGCTGCTCAAGGGCGTCAAGCCCGACCTGGACGTGACGACCGTGCTGTCCGGAGTGACGTCCCCGCTGACCCTCGCGCTGAAGATCTGCCTCGTGGGCGGGCTCGTCGCGACGTGCCCCGTCTGGCTGTACCAGGTGTGGGCCTACATCGCGCCCGCGCTGCTGGCGAACGAGAAGCGCTACGCGCTCACGTTTCTGGCCGCAGCCATCCCGCTGTTCCTGTTCGGGGTGGTCGTCGGGTACGTCGTGCTGCCCCAAGGCATCACCGTGATGATGACGTTCACGCCCGACGTCACCGGGCTGACGAACCTGCTCGAGATCGGCGACTTCCTCAACCTGATGCTCGTGCTGATGCTGGTGTTCGGCATCGGCTTCGTCATGCCCGTGGTGGTCATCGCGCTGAACCTCATGGGCGTCGTGTCGGGGGCCGCGCTGAAGAAGGCCCGCTCGTTCGTCATCTTCGGCTGCTTCGTCTTTGCCGCCGCGGCCACGCCGGGCGGCGACCCGTTCTCGATGCTGGCGCTGGCCATCCCGATGACCGTGCTGTTCCTCGTCGCCGAGCAGATCTGCCACGGCAACGACCGGCGTCGCCGCAAGAAGCTGGCGGCGCAGGGCCTGCTCGTCGAGCAGGACTGAGGGGCGCGCGTGGACGACGGGCCGGGGGGCGTCCCCGGGCGGCTGCGCCGACTGACGCTGCTCGTGAACCCCAGTTCGGGCCGCGGCCGGGCGGGCCGGCTGCTGGCCGGCGTCCGGGATCGTCTGGCGCTGGCGCTGCCGCATACGCTCGTGGACGTCGTCCGGACCGTCGACTACTCGCACGCACAGCGTGTCGCGGCGTCCGTCGTGGGTTCGGCCCGGCGCGGGGACGCCCTCGCCGTCATGGGCGGCGACGGCATGGCCGCGATCGGGCACAACGCATGCGGGGGAACGTGGGTGCCGCTCGGGGTGATCCCGGCGGGCACCGGCAACGACTTCTGCCGCGGCGTCGGGCTGCCGACGAAGGTCGGCCCGGCCGTCGAGGCGATCGCGGGGGGCCTCACGGAGCGCATCGACCTCATGCGGGTGAGCGGCGACATTCTCGACGGGGAGCCGTCACGGCTGGTGGGTTCGGTGCTGTCGACGGGGTTCGACGAGCGCGTGAACTGGCGCACGAACCGGCTGCCGGTCGACCTCGGGGCTCCCTCGTACGCCTACAGCGTGTTCACCGAACTGCGGTCGTTCCATCCGCTGCGGTACCGGATCGAGATCGACGGGACCGCCCGGGAGCTCGACGCGATGCTCGTGGCCGTGGCGAACGCGGGGATCTTCGGCGGCGGCGTCCGGATCTGCCCCGACGCTGACGTCCACGACGGACGCCTCGATGTCACGATCGTCCACCCCGTGCCCCGGGGAGTGCTGTTCCGGCTGTTCCCGCGGCTGTTCACCGGCAGCTTCGTGACGCACCCCGCCGTCGAGACCCTGCGGGCGTCGTCGGTGCTCGTCGACGGCGACGGCCTGTACGCGATGGCCGACGGCGAGAACCTCGGACGCCCCCCGCTCGCCTGTCACGCCGAGCCCGGCGCCGTGACGATCTTCGTGCCGCGCGGGCGCGCGGCGCCGGCGTCCGCCCATGTCGGAGCCGGGTAGCCCCGACTCCCCCGGCGCCCCTGCGCCGCGGCGCTCGCGCCGCCTTCGTGGCGAACGCGGCGATCGCGTGGCTGGGCGTGGCCGGCGTCCTGACGCTGGAACTGCTCGACGGCTACGGAAGCCTGGGGTTCGACCCCGAGCCCGGCCTGTACGGCGTCCGTCCGCCCGGCTGGCCTGGAGCGCTCGGCCGCCTGGAGGACGCCGTCAGCTACTTCACGCTCTGGTCGAACGTGATGTGCGCGGTCGCGATGACGCTGGTGGCGCGGCGTCCGCGGACGGACGCGTTCTGGACGTGGGCCCTGCGGCTGTCGGCGCTGCTCATGATCACCATCACCGCGATCGTGTACGCCGTCGTGCTCGCGCCGACGATCACCCTGCGGGGCTGGTCGCTGGTGACGAACCCGTGGCAGCACATCGTCGTGCCGGTGGTCACGGTGTTGGTGTGGCTGATCTGGGGTCCGCGGGGCCGGCTCGCCTGGCGTCACGTGCCCGGGGCGCTGGTGGTGCCGCTGGTATGGGTGGCGTTCATGCTGGTCAGGGGTGCCATCGACGGGACCTACCCGTACGGCTTCACGAACGTCGCGGCCCACGGGTACCCGACCGTGCTCGCCATCATCGGGGGCGTCCTGGCGTTCGGGCTCGTGCTCGGCGCCGCGTTCGTGCTGCTGGACGCCCTCCTCGCGCGGGTGCAGCGCGGCGTCCAGGGGAGGTGAGGCCGCGCCGTCTGCCGGTTTCCTCCCCGCTCCTGCTGGTCTCCTCTCCGCCGCTGCAAACGGGTGCGCACTCGATCGACGGCTCGCAGTGAGAACGGCGTTATCGGGGAACCGATGCGCACCCGTGCGCGTCACGGCAGCTTCGGCACGCGTGGCCGAGGGGTGAAGGTGGGGAGACAGGTCCCCGACTCCGATCGGCAGGACGGCCGCGGCCGAGTCTCCGGGCGACGCCGGCGCGTGGGGTGGTGGTCCAGCTCGGGGCGGGCCTCGTGCCGTCGGCGGGGCATCCCCGGCGCGCCTCGCACACCAGTGCGCACTGGATCGCTCATGACACCGTTCTCACTGGCAACCCCCGGATCGCGTGCGCACCCGTTCGCGTGCGGGGCGGGGAGCGGGGCGTCCGCACGGGGTGCGAGGCATCGGCACGGAGTGGGGTGTCTTCGTGAGGGGAGCGGGGCACCCGTTCGCGTCCGGGGCGCGTGGCACGCGGCGGGGTGTCCGCGTGGGGCGTGGGGACGGGGCGTCCGCACGGGGCGCGGGGCGTCCGCACGGGGCCTGGGTCGGGTGCTGGCCGAGTACCAGACACCCTCGTCCGGCGAGCATTCCGGACGCCTCAGGGCGGGCCGGTACGTTGGGGGTGTGGAGACGCCAGTGGAGACCGAGACCGCCACGACCGAGCCGCCGCGTCCGGGCCCGCTGTTCGACGAATTCGCGCGCGGCTACGACTTCGCCCTCGACTCATACCAGGTCGCGGCGTGTGCGCATATCGAGGCGGGGTCGGGCGTCCTGGTGGCGGCGCCGACGGGTGCCGGCAAGACGGTGCCGGGGGAGTTCGCGGTGTTCCTGGCGCTGCGACAAGGGCGGAAAGCGTTCTACACGACCCCGATCAAGGCGCTGTCGAACCAGAAGTACCACGACCTCGTCGCCCGTTACGGGGCCGATCAGGTCGGCCTGCTCACGGGCGATACGTCCCTGAACGGCGAGGCCCCGATCGTCGTCATGACGACCGAGGTGCTGCGCAACATGATCTACGCCGGGTCGCGCACGCTCGGCAACCTCGGCTTCGTGGTGATGGACGAGGTCCACTACCTCGCCGACCGGTTCCGCGGCGCCGTGTGGGAGGAGGTCATCATCGGCCTCGCCGAGTCGGTGCAGGTGGTCGCGCTGTCGGCGACCGTCTCCAACGCGGAGGAGTTCGGCGACTGGCTCGCCGAGGTCCGCGGCGAGATGGCGATCGTCGTCTCAGAGCGGCGTCCGGTGCCGCTGTACCAGCACGTGGTCGCCGGACGCCGGCTGTACGACCTGTTCGCCGAGACCGCCCCCACCGCGCTGCCGCAGCCGGGGGCGTCCGCCGATGTGAACCCCGAGCTGCTGCGTCTGGCGAAGGAGGAGGCGAGGTTCGTCCGCGACGACTCGCGGGCCGCCCGCGGACGGCGCGCCCGCGACCGCATCGAGCGCAACGCGGGACGCCGGGACGGCGACCGGGGGCGTCCGAAGTTGATCCCCCGGCGGGACGCGACGATCGAGCTGCTCGAACGCGCCGGCCTGCTGCCCGCGATCTACTTCATCTTCAGCCGTCAGGGCTGCGACGCGGCCGTCGGGCAGCTCATGACGTCGGGGCTGCGGCTCACCACGGGCCACGAGCGGGCGCAACTCGACGAGATCGCGGAGCGGCACTGCGGGTCGGTGCTGCGTCCGGACGACCTCGACGCGCTGGGCTACCGGTCGTTCCTGGAGGCGTTCCGGCGGGGCATCGCCGCCCACCATGCCGGGCTGCTGCCGGCGTTCAAGGAGTGCGTGGAGGAGGCGTTCGTCCGCGGGCTGGTCAAGGTCGTCTTCGCCACCGAGACGCTCGCGCTCGGCATCAACATGCCCGCGCGGAGCGTCGTGCTGGAGAAGCTGGTCAAGTACAACGGCGAGACCCATGCCGACATCACGCCGGGCGAGTACACGCAGCTCACCGGCCGTGCCGGACGCCGCGGCATCGACGTCGAGGGGCACGCGATCGTGCTGTGGCAACGCACGATGGATCCGCGGCAGGTCGCGGGGCTGGCGTCCCGGCGCACGTACCCGCTGCGCTCGTCGTTCTCGCCGACCTACAACATGGCCGTCAACCTGGTCGGCACGGTGGGCCGCGAGCACGCGCGGACGCTGCTGGAGCAGTCGTTCGCCCAGTACCAGTCCGACCGCTCGGTCGTGGGGCTGGCCCGCGGCGTCGCGCGCAACGAGCGCCGCGCCGAGGAGCTATGGGCGAAGGCGTCCTGCGATCGCGGCGACTTCCGCGAGTACGCCGGCCTCCGCGAGCAGATCGGACGCCTCGAGGCCGACGCTGCCCGCTCCCGCAAGGCCGATCGCCGGCAGGAGACCCTCGACGTGCTCACGGGGCTGCACCCCGGCGACATCGTCCACGTGCCCGCCGGACGCCACGAGGGCTGGGCGGTCGTCGTCGACCCCGGCCTCGGCAACCTGCGCGAGGGGCCGCGCCCGCTGCTGATGACCCACGAGAAGCAGCTCAAGCGGCTGGCGCTCCACGACTTCCCGACGCCGCCGCCCGTCGCCGGACGCATGCGGATCCCCAAGCACTTCAACCCGCGCGAGCCCGCCGCCCGCCGCAACCTGTTCGCCGCGTTCCGGTCGCGGCTGGCCGAGGTGGAGGCGTCCCCCGACCGCTACCGCCCGGCGCCCATGGACGCCGAGATCGCCGCCCAGGTCGAGCAGCTCCGCGAGCAGATGCGCGCCCACCCGTGCCACGACTGCCCCGACCGCGAGGCGCACGCCCGGTTCGCCGAGCAGGCGCTGAAGCTGGAGCGGGATAGCGAGGCGCTGCGCCGGCAGTCGGAGAAGCGGACGAACACGATCGCCGTCCGGTTCGACCGCATCTGCACGGTGCTGGAGTCGCTCGGCTACCTCACCGAGGGCGGAGACACGGTCACCGACGCCGGACGCACCCTGAGCCGCATCTACTGCGAGCTCGACCTCGTGGCGGCCGAGTGCGTCCGGGCCGGGCTGTTCGACGAGCTGACCGCGCCCGAGTTCGCCGCCGTCATCTCGACGCTGATCTACGAGGGCCGCGGCGGGGAGTCGCGGCGTCCGGCGCGCATGCCGAACCGCTCGACCGAGATCGCCCAGTCCGCGCTGCGGACGGTCTGGCGCGACGTCGGCCTGCTCGAACGCGACCAGCGCCTCGAGCGGCACCGCGACCCCGACATCGGCTTCGCCGAGCCGGTCTTCGCGTGGGCGTCCGGGCTGTCGCTGGCCGAGGTGCTGGAGGAGTCCGAGCTGACCGCCGGCGACTTCGTCCGGTGGACGCGGCAGGTCATCGACCTCGCGGGGCAGCTCGCGGACGCCGCCGGCCCCGGCGTCGTCCGGACGACCGCCCGCGAGGCGATCGACCTCCTCCGGCGCGGGGTGGTGGACGCGGCCCCCGAGGCCGACTGAGGTGCGCGCGGCGTCCGGGGCGTGATGGGATGGGCGCATGATCGCGATCATCCTGAAATGGCATGTCAAGCCGCAGTACGCGGACCAGTTCCCGCAGTTGGTCAGCGAGTTCACGCAGGCCTGCCGCGCCGAGCCGGGCTGCCTCTGGTTCGAATGGGCGCGCAGCGTCGACGACCCGAACGTCTACCTCGGCACCGAGGCCTACGCGGATGCCGCCGCCGGCAAGGCGCACGTCGAGAGCGAGCACTTCAAGAAGGCGATGGCGACCCAGGGCGAGTATGCGGCGCGGCGTCCGCAGATCGTCAGCGTCGAGACGCCCGGCGACGGCTGGAGCGAACTGGGCGAGATCCAGATGGACGACCTTCAACTGGTTCGCCCCCCTCGGCAGGCTTTCGGCGATGGCGGCGGCGGTTTTGGCTCCGGCCTCCACATTGCGCACCGCGAGGGTCACCTCGGCACCCGCCGATGCCAGCGCACGAGCAGTCTCCACGCCGATTCCCGAGCTGGCACCGGTGACCAAAGCGCTGCGCCCCTGCAGATCCACGTCATGGATGACCTCGGCGGCCGTACTTGTGGCTCCGTATTTTGCGGTC
>CALMAD010000311.1 GCA_937859105.1 uncultured Propionibacteriaceae bacterium | reverse complement strand
GCCCGTTTCTACCTGACGTTCTCCACACTCCGCGGTGGAGAACGTCACACAGCCCGGACGCCCCGCGCCCGGGTCTGCGGGCCGACGTCCCATGGGTTCCCGGCCCGGGACCATTCCGCTGCCGAGCGTGAGCCGGAAACCGCGCGGATTCTCGGGACGGCCTCTCAGCCCGGACGCCGCCGCGGGGCGGGCGTCCCCCATGCCGGACGCCGCCGGTCTGGAGCGCCGCCCCTCCGGAACGCCTGCAGCGTTTCGGCAACGCCTGCAGTAGACCGCGCAATGCCTGCAGCGTTTCGACCACGCCTGCCTCCGGTGACAACGCTGCCGTACGTAAGGCAGCGTTCTCGCGCAAGCCCGGCGTTGCGAAAACGCCTGCAGCGTTCTCGAAACGCTGCAGGCGTTTCTCGTCCACCTGGACGCCCCGGCCGAGGCCGCGGGCGCGGCCGCAGGGCGGGCACCGGACGCAGTTGGCCACCCCGACGCCCCCGGTCCGCCCACCCGCGCGCGAGACCGTGCGAGACGAGAGGCGTCCTCCGTCTCGGCGGCCCAGCGGCCGGAGCCCAGCAGCAGGAACCCGGCAGCAGGAACCCAGCGGCAGGAACGCCCCATGTCAGGGGGTGTGTGACGAAGTCCACCTCCCAGGGTGGAGAACGTCAGGTAGAAACGCCCACGGGGACAGACGCCCCCCAAGACCCCCACGGAGAGCGGCAACAAACGGGCAACAACCCGGCCAACTTGTTTTTAGACTGACCAGTCAGTTTGAATAGTTACGTGCCAGATGAAACCGACGAAACGCTCGTCATCCCGCCGCCCGCGGTCCAGGCGCGCGGGCTCACCCTCGAGGGTCCGCGGGGCCGCGTCTACGGGCCGCTCGACCTCGACGTCCCCCAGGGCTGGCTCGTCGCCCTCGTCGGCGCCCAAGGCACCGGACGCACCGCCGCCCTGCTCACCATCGCCGGACGCATGGGCTACTCGTCCGGCGAGCTGCGCGTCCTCGATCACGACCTCCCCCGCGGACGCCGCGCCGTCCAGTCCCACTGCGCGATCGCCGGGTTCGACCAGGTGGACGTCCTCGACGAGGGCCTCACCCTCGGCGAGCTGGCGAAAGAGCGCGCCGGGCTGTCCGTCCCGCTGTGGCGGCGTCCCATGGGCCTGCGGGACGACCGGATGCTCGCCCTCGCCCGCCTCGTCTTCGCGCCCGCCTCCCCGCCCGACTGGGAGACGCGCATCTTCGAGCTCACGCAGCTCCAACTGCTCCAGGCCCGCCTCCTGCTGGCCCTCATCGGCGACCCGCGCCTGCTGGTCGTCGACGACGTCGACACGGTCCGCGACCCCGACGAGCAGCGCCGCGCCTGGCAAACGCTCCAGCGCATCTGCGGCACCGGCGTGACGGTCGTCGCGTCGGCGACGGCCACGACGGCGATCCCCGGCGACATCAGCGTCGCCCACCTGAACATCAGCCTCCGTTCCCACCTCCACCCTCGCCCGGCAACGCCGGACCCGACCACCGAGGAGTGACATGCGCTTCCTGCGCTTCGGCACCGAACTGCGCCGCTTCGGACGCAACCGCATGACCCGGGCGGCGATCGTCGTCGCCTGCCTGATCCCGCTGCTCTACGGCGCCCTCTACCTGTGGGCGTTCTGGAACCCCACCGACCACCTCGACCAGCTCCCCGTCGCGATCGTGAACGCCGACACGGGCGCGAAAACCTCCGACGGCAAGGCCATCCACGCCGGCGACCAGATCACCGACAACCTCGTCGACAGCCACAAGCTCGGCTGGACGCAGACCTCCGCCACGGACGCCGCCCAGGGCCTCGACGCGGGCCGGTACTACGCCGTCCTGACGATCCCGGCCCACTTCTCCGAGGCGGTGGCCACCGCCGGCACGAACGACCCCGTCCGCGCGCCGCTCCAGGTCACCTACGACGACGCGAACGGCTATACCGCCCGGACGATCCTCTCCTCGGTGTTCCGCGAGGTCCGCGCGTCGGTCAGCGCGACCCTCGGCGAGAACATGGTCGACAAGCTGCTGGTCGGCTACGGCGACATCCACGCCGGGGTGCTGAAGGCGTCCAACGGGGCGAACGACCTGGCCGGCGGGGCGACCAAGGCGCACGACGGCGCGGGCAAGCTCGCCTCGGGCGCCGGACAGCTCGCGGCCGGCGCCGACAAGCTCTCCGCTGGCATCGGCGACGCGCACACGGGTGCGCAGACCCTGGCGTCCGGCGCGGGGCAGTTGCAGGCCGGCGCGACGAAGCTCAGCGACGGCGCGAACCAGCTCGCCGCCGGGGCCGACAAGCTCGCCACGGGCCTGCCCGCGGCCCAGGACGCCTCCCGGCGCCTCGCGGACGGCTCGGCCCAGTTGGCGTCCGGGGCGAACCAGGCGGCGTCCTCGTCGACGACGCTCGCGTCGGGCGCCCGCCAGGTCGCCGAC
>CALMAD010000310.1 GCA_937859105.1 uncultured Propionibacteriaceae bacterium | reverse complement strand
CAGGGCCGGCCCGGGCCGCTTGGCCCGGGCGACCAGGGTCGGACGCCCGCGCGTCAGGTAGTCGCCGACGGCGGTCCGGGCGTAGGAGCCGAGCGGGACGATGCGCTCCTTGCGCCCCTTGCCGAACAGCCGGAGCCCGAGGTCGGGGTCGTCGAGCTGGGCAGAGACGTCGTCGACGTCCAGGGCGATGAGCTCGCTCACGCGGGCGCCGGTGCCGTAGAGCAGCTCGAGGAGGGCGGCGTCCCGGAGTCCGTCGACCGTCGTGCGGTCGGGGGCGTCCAGCAGCGCCTGCGCCTGGGCGATCGAGAGCGCCTTCGGCAGGCGCGCGCCCTGCTTGGGGGGCGCGACGGCGTCCGCGGGGTCGGCGGCGGGGCGGCCGTCGTGGCCGGCCTCCCCGGACGCGAACCGGTGGAAGCTGCGCACCGCCACGGTCGCCCTCGCCACGCTGGACGCCGCCGGCGCCGGCCGGTCGTCGGCCGGCGACGACAGCCAGGCGACGAACCCGGTGACGTGTTCGGGAGCGACGGCGTCCAGGTCGGCGATGCCGCGTCCGGCCAGGTAGGACGCGTACCGCGCCAGGTCGCGCCGGTAGCCGGCGACCGTGTGCGGGGACGCCCCCCGCTCGACGCGCAGGTGGTCCAGGTAGGCGGCGATCGCGTCGTCGATCGTCACGGCGTCCCCGCGGGGGGGCCGGCCAGGGGTGCCGCGGGCGGGCGTCGGCGTCCCGCACCTGCGGGGACGTCCGCGCGCCAGCCCAGCCGGATCATGGCGCGCTCAGGACTCGCCGAGCCGGGCCAGCTCGGCGTCCCGGGCGCGCTTGGCGGCCCGCGCCGGCCAGGGGGCGTCCGGCGTCCGGAGGTCGTCGAGGCGTCCGGACTTCAAGGCGCCGTGGGCGGCCAGCGCGCCGACGACCATGGTCGGGTTCTGGACGCGCCCGGCATAGATGGCGTCGACGAGGTCCTCCAGCGGCACGAGGACGACGTCCATGTCCGCCTCCTCGTTCTCGACGACGAAGCCGTCGGGGCGCGTCACCGGGCTGAGCCCGCGCGCCAGATACACGCGCAGGGTCTCCTGGAGGCAGCCGGGGCTCGTCATGTAGTCGACGAGGATCCGCCAGTCGGACGCCGCGAGCATCGCCTCCTCGGCGAGCTCGCGCTGGGCGCCGGTGAGGTAGTCCTCGCCCTCGACGTCGAGGAGGCCGGCCGGCGGCTCGATCAGCCGGAAGCCCACCGGGTGCCGTACCTGCCGGACGACCGCGACCCGGTTCTGCTCGTCCAGCGCGATGATGCCGACCGCTCCAGTGTGCAGCAGGTAGTCGCGGACCATCTCGCCGCCGTCGGGCGTCTCCACCGTGTCGGCGACGAACGTCTGGATGACGCCCTCCCCCAGCACCCGGTGCGCCCGGATCGGCCACGAGACCGGCTCGTCGGTGATCTCGTCGCCGGTGAGCACGGGCAGGGCCGGCGCCTCGGGGCCGTCCGGACGCCCGCCGGCGTTCTCGCGGGCGGCCATCACTCGTCCTCCTCGGTGGGCAGCAGTTGGTTGTTCTTGTGCAGGAGCGCCGCCCGCACGAGCCCCGCGAACAGCGGGTGCGGACGCGTCGGGCGCGACTTCAACTCGGGGTGCGCCTGCGTCGCGAGGAAGAACGGATGCTTCTCGCGGTCGAGCTCGACGAACTCGACGAGGCGTCCGTCCGGGGAGGTGCCGGACACGCGCAGCCCTGCCCCCTCGAGCTGCTCGCGGTAGGCGTTGTTGACCTCGTAGCGGTGCCGGTGCCGCTCGGTCACCTCGGTCGTCCCGTACTGCTGGGCGACCTTCGAGCCCGACACCAGCTTCGCCGGGTACGAGCCGAGCCGCATGGTGCCGCCCAGGTCGCCGCCGCCGTCCACGATCGCGACCTGTTCGGCCATGGTCGCGATGACGGGGGCGTTCGTGGCGGGGTCGAACTCGGTGGACGCCGCGTCGGACAGGCCGAGCACGTTGCGGGCGACCTCGATCACCATGCACTGCAGCCCCAGGCACAGGCCGAGGGTCGGCAGTTGGTTCTCGCGGGCGTACCGCAGGGCGCCGAGCTTGCCCTCGACGCCGCGGATGCCGAACCCGCCCGGGACGACGATGCCGTCCACGTCGTGCAGCTGCTCGCGGGCGCCCTCGGGGGTCTCGCAGGCGTCCGAGGGGATCCACCGCACGTGCACCTTCGCCCAGTTCGCGAAGCCGCCGGCGCGGAGGGCTTCGCAGACCGACAGGTAGGCGTCCGGGAGGTCGATGTACTTGCCGACCAGGCCGATCGTCACCTCGTCGTGCGGCGTGTGGACGCGCTCCAGCAGGTTGTTCCACGCCTTCCAGTTCACGTCGCGGAACTTCACGCCCAGCCGCCGGACGACGTAGGCGTCCAGGCCCTCGTTGAACAGCACCTTGGGGATGTCGTAGATGCTCGGCGCGTCGGGGCAGGAGATCACGGCCTCCTCGTCGACGTCGCACATGAGGGCGATCTTGCGCTTGATGTTCGTCGGGACGTCCTGGTTGCAGCGGCAGACGATGGCGTCCGGCTGGATGCCGACCTGCCGCAGCGCGGCGACGGAGTGCTGGGTGGGCTTCGTCTTGAGCTCGCCCGACGGCCCGATGTACGGCACGAGCGACACGTGCAGGAAGAAGACGTTCTCGCGGCCGACCTCGCGGCGCACCTGCCGGGCCGCCTCCAGGAACGGCAGCGACTCGATGTCGCCGACGGTGCCGCCGATCTCGTGGATGACGATGTCGGTCTTCGGACCGGCCATCGACAGCATGTCGTCCTTGATCTGGTTCGTGATGTGCGGGATCACCTGCACCGTGTCGCCGAGGAAGTCGCCGCGGCGCTCCTTCGCGATCACCGTGGAGTAGACCTTGCCGGTGGTCACGTTGGCGTCGGCGGTGAGGTTCACGTCGAGGAAGCGCTCGTAGTGCCCGATGTCGAGGTCGGTCTCCGCCCCGTCCTCGGTCACGAAGACCTCGCCGTGCTGGAAGGGGTTCATCGTGCCCGGATCCACGTTGAGATACGGATCGAGCTTCTGCATCGTGACCCGCAGGCCCCGAGCGACGAGAAGGCTGCCGAGGCTGGACGCCGTCAGGCCCTTCCCGAGAGAGGAGGCGACGCCTCCGGTGACGAATACGTGCTTGGTTTGCGACGGCTCTCTCACGGGCCTCCAGCATATTACGAACACCGGCGCCAGCACGCATCGCCCACGCGGGAGGCGTCCGTGTCGCGTGGACGAACGTGTCGCGCGGATGTCGGGACGCGCCCGACCGGTGAGACCGAGCCGCCGCCAAACGCTCGCCGTGGAGCGCGCGCCGGCAGGCGTCCGCTCACCTGGTTCTGCTTCCGAAATGGAAGCAAAACCAAAGGCGCGATCGCGGGCGAGGGGGTGACGTCCGGCGCCGGGGACGTCCAGCACGGAGGGCGGGCCAGGACAGCGCACAGCTCACCTGTCTCTGCTTCCGTTTCGGAAGCAAAGCCGACGGACGCCCACGTAGCCGACCATGCACGGGTTGGCTAGGGTGGCTGCCACCTGATCGCGCGACCGGCAGCGACCGGATGGCGCGACCGGCAGCGACCGGATGGCGCGACCGGCAGCGACCGGATGGCGCGATCGGCAGCGACCGGCCGAGCCGTTCGACAGACCTGCGATCGGCCCTGAACGAAGGACCACATCCCCATGCGCATCCCCCGAACGCTGGCCATCATCCTCGCCGGCGGTCAGGGCTCCCGGCTGGGTGCCCTGACACAGAACCGGGTGAAGCCGGCCCTGCCCGTCGGCGGCACCTACCGGCTGATCGACATCTCGCTGTCGAACCTGCACCACTCGCACATCTCCGACGTCTGGATCGTCGAGCAGTACCTGCCGCATTCGCTGAACGAGTACCTGGCGCAGGGGCGGCCGTGGGATCTGGATCGCAACCACGGCGGCCTGCAATTCCTCACGCCCTTCGAGGGCGGTCATGGGGAGGGGTTCGCCCACGGCAACTCCGATTCGCTGTGGCGTCAACGTCACCGTATCGCCGAATTCGACGCCGACCTCGTCCTCGTGCTGAGCGCCGACCACCTGTACACCTGCAACTTCCTCGACGTCATCGACACCCACCTGGATCTCGGCGCCGACCTCACGCTGGTGACGACCCAGGTGGACGAGCGGCCGTCGCGCTACGGCGTCGTCCAGGTGACGGACAACGGCATCGTCACCGGCTTCGACTACAAGCCCGACGACCCGCGCGGCCAGATCGTCTCGGCGGAGATCTTCTGCTACTCGGCCGACGTCCTCCTCTCGGCCCTCGACGAGTTGCACGAGAGCCTCGGCGAGTTGGGCGACTACGGGGACGACCTCATCCCCCACTTCGTCGAGAACCGCCGCGTCATCGCGCACCGCCTGTCCGGCTACTGGATGGACATGGGCACTCTGCAGTCCTATTGGACGGCCCACCTCCAGCTCCTCGACGGCACAGGAGCCACGCTCGACGACCCGACCTGGCCGATCTTCTCCGCCCAGCCTCAACTTCCCCCGGCCCGCATCGAAGGGACGGCGTCCGTGCACCGCTCCATGGTGTCGGCCGGGTCCACGGTGCGTGGGTCGGTGACCCATTCGGTGCTCGGCCCGCGGGTCGTGGTCGAGCCGGGGGCGTCCGTGACCGACAGCGTGGTGCTGGACGGGGCTCGCATCGACGAGGGCGTCGAACTGGTCAACTGCATCGTCGACATCGGCGCGCACGTGAGACGCGCCGGCCCGCGCGGGTCCGCCGGCCACGTCACCCTCATCGGCGCAGACGGGACCATCACCGACCGCCAGAAGCTGGACGCCTCCGCCTCGCTTCCCGACGGATGGCGGGGCTGACCCGGAACCGATCCCGCCGGGATCCGGGCTAGAGTGCCGTCCGCACGACGCGACGGGCGTTCACCGAGGACGCCGCCGGCCGCGACGGAAGGGGGCAGCCGTGGCGCACGAAGAGACGGCCGGCGCCCGCGAGGCGGCCCTCGCGGAGAAAGCCGACGCCATGTGCCGGATGGGGTCGATGATGCTGGCGGCGGGCACGGGGTCGTACCGCGTCAAGGCCGCGATGGGACGCGTCGCCCAGGCGCTCGGCATCGAGCAGCTCGAGGCCCAGGTGAGCCTCAACGAGATCGTCGCGACGACGCGCTCGCGGGGAACGTTTCGCACCGAGGTCGTCGAGGTGCCGACGCCGGTCGTGAACGCGGACCGCATCGGGTCGCTGATGCGCCTGTCGTTGCGGGCCAGGGACGGGATGACCGCCGCGGAACTGCAGACCAGGCTCGACCGGATCGGGCGGCGACACGCCCTGTACTCGCGCCCGAGCATCGCGGCGGCGGCAGCCATGGCGTGCGCGGCGTTCGCGTTTCTCAACAACGGGCGCTGGCAGGAGTGCCTGGCCGCGGGCCTCGCGGCGGCGCTGGGCAAGGCCGTCCAGTTGGCGCTCCACCGGGCGCGGCTCAACCAGCTCGCCGTCGTGGCCGGGGCGTCCGCCGCCGCCTGCACGCTGTACATGCTGCTCGCGTTCGCCCTGCAGTTCGTCCTGCCCGTCGGCGGGGAGCCGCTGCACCAGGCGGCGTTCACGTCGGCGATCTTGTTCTTGGTGCCCGGGTTCCCGCTCATGACGGCGGCGCTCGACCTCGCGCGCTTCGACTTCACGTCGGGGGTGTCGCGGCTGGCGTACGCGGCGATGATCACGATGGCGACCGCCCTCGGGGCGTGGGTGGTCGCCCTGTGGTTCGGGCTGTCGCCCCTGGCGACGCCGCCGTTGCAGCTGCCGCTGTGGGCGGTCGTCGGGGCACGGGCGCTGGCGAGCTTCTTCGGGGTGCTCGGGTTCGCGATCACGTTCAACACGCCGCTGCGGGTGGCCGTCGTCGCGTCCACCATCGGCACCCTCGCGAACCTCGCGCGGCTCGCGGCGGTCGACCTCGGCTGGAACGCCCTGCTGTGCGCGCTCGGCGCCACCACCATCGTCGGCCTCCTGGCCGCGTTCGCGGCCCGCCACATCGTGACGCCCCGGGTCACCCTGTCGGTGCCGGCGGTCCTGATCATGATCCCGGGGGCGAGCGCGTTCCGGGCCCTGGTCGCGCTGATCAACAACGACCCGATGGCGGCCGTCCTCAACGGGACGACGAGCCTCTTCGTCGTGATCTCCCTCGCCGCGGGCCTCGTCGTCGCCCGCATGCTCACCGACCAGGCCTGGATCGAGGCCAACCCCCACTGGACCGCGATGCCCCACACCCGCGCCCAGACGGTGCTGCTGCGCCAAGAACGGGCGGCAGAGCGGGAGGCGGAGCGGGCCGTCGAGCGCGCGATCGCCCGCGACGTCGACCCGGACGCCGGCTGAGGCCGCCCGCCACGCTGGACACAGAGGCCGCGACCCGGTTCGATGCGGTCATGGACGTCGAACTCGCCGAGGTCAGGGACTTCCTCGCCCAGCACGCGCCGTTCGCGGACCTGCCGGCGCCGGTGCTGGCAGCGTTGCCCGCGAAGCTGACGGCCCGCTACTTCCGGCGCGGGTCGACGCTGGTCGCGGCGGGCCAGCCGAACACGACGATGTTCGTCCTGCGGTCGGGGGCCGTCGACATCATCGACGCGCACGGCTCGCTGGTCGAACGCTCGGACGTCGGCACCTGCTTCGGCATGTCGTCGGTCATCTCGGGCGGGCCGTCGTCGTTCACGATGACGGCCCGCGAAGACTCGCTCACGCTCCTCATGCCGGGGGAGGTCTTCCACGACCTGATCCGGACCCAGCCGGCGTTCGCCCGGTTCTTCATGCAGCAGCAGGCCGGACGCATCCGCTCGGCCGTCGAGTCGGTGCAGGTGTCCGACTCGGGCGGCGCGATCCTCAAGACCCGGGTCGGCGAGATCGTCCGCCGCTCCCCCGTGACGACGGGCCCCGGCACGTCCATTCGGGACGCCGCGGTCGCCATGTCGGAGGCGCGGGTCTCGGCGATCCTCGTCACCGACGGCTCCCCCGGACGCCTGCTCGGCATCGTCACCGACCGCGACCTGAGGACCAAGGTCATCGCCGCCGGATTGAGCCCGGACGAACCCGTCTCGGCGGTCATGACGTCCGACCCTCAGACCGTCGCCGCGGACGCCCTCGCGTTCGAAGTGCTCATGGAGATGACCCAACGCGGATTCCATCACCTCCCGGTCGTCGACGAGGCCGCGGGCAGAGACCCAAAGGACGCCCCGGACGCCGCCGACGCGTCGGCGTCCGAACCGGGGCCGGGGCCGGCGTCCGGTCGAGAATCGGGGCCCGCACGGGCGTCCGGGCATGTCATCGGCATGATCACCGCCGGCGACCTGATGCGGCTGCAGCAGGCGAACCCCGTCTATCTGGTGGGCGACATCGCCCACCAGACGGACGTCGACGGGCTCGCGCGGTCGGCGTCCCGGCTGGCGGCCGTCGTGGAGAGTTACGTCGCCCAGGACGCCTCGGCGGCCGACATCGGACGCCTCGTCACCGTCGTCGGGGACGCCCTCACCCGTCGCCTGCTGAACTTCGCCGAGGCCGAACTCGGGACGCCGCCGACCCGCTACTGCTGGGTCGCGCTGGGCTCGCAGGCGCGCCTGGAGCTCGGGCTCGGCTCGGACCAGGACTCGGCGCTCATCCTCTCCGACGACCACCGGCCGGAGCACGACGACTACGTCGCCGCGCTGGCCGAGCGGGTCGTCGGGGGGCTCGAGGCGTGCGGGTTCCCGCAGTGCCCGGGCGACATGATGGCGTCCAACCCGCGCTGGCGCGTGCCGATCACGCAGTGGTCGCGCTACTTCGCGTCCTGGGTGAACGAGCCCGACCCGGACGCCCTGCTGAACGCGCAGACGTTCTTCGACATGCGTCCGGTGTACGGGGACAACGCGCTGTTCGCGCGGCTCCAGTCGGCGGTGATCGCCCGGACGCCGCAGTCGGCCCGGTTCCTCGCGCACCTGGCGAAGCAGGCGAACGACTGGCAGCCGCCGATCGGGTTCTTCCGCGGGTTCGTCCTGGAGCACGGCGGCGAGCACCGCGACACGCTCGATCTCAAGGCGGGCGGGCTGGTCGCGGTCGTCCAGATGGCACGGCTGTTGGCCCTCTCGCGCGGGCTGCCGCAGGTGAACACGCTCGCGCGGCTGCGCGCGGCGGCGTCCGTGGGGGCGCTGAGCGCGGAGAACGCCGAGAACCTCGCGGACGCCTTCGAGTTCATCAGCTACCTGAGGCTGCGGCACCAGGCGGAGCAGGCGCGGAACGGCGTCCGTCCGGACAACCACCTCGCCCCGGCCGAGCTGACCGACTTCGAGAAGCGGTCGCTCCGGGACGCCTTCGGCATCGTCCGGCGCATGCAGGGCGCGCTCGCCCACAGCTACCAGACCCACGTGCTCTCGTGAGGGGACGCCGGTGATGCTCTTCGGGGACGCCACCGCCCGCCGGCGCGCGCGGGCGTCCCGGCGCGCACGGGGCGCGCTCGCCGACTACTACCGGACGCCGCTGCCCGACCCAGGGACGCCGGCGTCCGAGCTGCGTCTGCTCAGCGTCGACTTCGAGACCACCGGGCTCGACCCCGCGACGAACACCCTGCTCAGCGTCGGGTTCGTGCCGGTGGACGGCGTCGAGATCGTCCTGGGGGGCGCCGGGTCGAGCGTCGTGGCGGGGGCGTCCGAGGTGGGGCAGAGCGCGACGGTGCACGGGCTCACCGACGACATGGTGGCGGCGGGCGTCCCGCTGGCCGACACCGTCGCGAGCGTCCTGCGCGCCCTCGCCGGCCGCGTCCTGCTGGCGCATTTCGCGGAGATCGAGGTGGGGTTCCTGTCGCGGGCGTGCGAGCAGCTGTACGGGGCGCCGTTCGTGAGCCCGTTCGTCGACACCATGCGGCTGGCGCACCGAACGCTGTCGATCGGCTTCGACGCCGAACCGACCCGCGACGACCTCCGCCTGTGGACCGCCCGCGCCCGCCACGGGCTGCCCGTCTACTCCGCGCACGAGGCGCTCACCGACGCCCTGGCCGGCGCCGAGCTGTACCTCGCCCAGGTCGCCGAGATGTCGCCGGAGCCCACCCTGAAATCCCTGCGCGGCGACTGAGCCGGTGCGCGGGCGTCCTGTGGATCGACCGCCCTCTCCCCCGGCCCGCGCCCG
>CALMAD010000309.1 GCA_937859105.1 uncultured Propionibacteriaceae bacterium | reverse complement strand
GTCCCGTCTCACCGCCGTAGAACGCCCTGGCCTGATAGGTGGGGTCCATCAGCTCGGCGACGGTGCCCCACCCGGCGGCGGGCCGCATCTGGAATAGGCCCAGGGAGTCGTGGTCGGAGCCGTTGCCGTCGTTCGGGTAGTCGCCGGATTCGGGGTAGGCGCCGGTGTTGGCGAGCATCCGCAGCGACGATTCGGTGAGCGCAGCCATCAGCGCGATCATCACCCCCGGGCGGCCGACCCCGTTCGTCTGCCCGCCCGTGGTGATGATCGTGGCGGCGTGGGTGAGCTGGGTGCGGTTCAGGGTGATGGTCTCCCCGTCTCGGGTGGTGGCGGTCAGCGAGTCCGGGATCGGGCCGACGCGCAGCGACCCCGGCGCGCACGCGGTCATTGCGGGATTGACCACGGCCGCCACCCCGACCAGGGCGACCGAGGGGGCGAAGAACAACAGGGCGACCGCGAGAGCGGCGAGTTTCGTCAACACGACAAGCACCGCCTCGTCTATCGCAGGGGGTTGTCGAGTTGGGAGAGCCGCAGCAGCTCACACAGCTCCGGACTGCCTCGACCGGGGACCGGGGGCGTGCAGACCGCGAACACGGTGAACGACACCGGCCGGGACGCCTCCACCGGTTCGGTGCCCCAGGTGCCGTCCCTGTGCCGGGTCCCGTCGATCGTGTACGCGACGGTCCCTGCGGGAATCTGCCCCGGCGCCGCCTGCGCGACCGCCGTCGCCCACGCATCCGGGACGACCACGGCGTCGATGGTGAGCCATTGGCGGGTCTGGTACGGGCGGAGCTGCCCCCAGGCCTCCACGGTCGGCAGATAGGCCCGCACATCCCCAGCCAGCGCATCCGCCTCCTCATCGGCGGCGACATCCGCGAGCATCTGCGCATTGTCCGAGGGGCTGTGACCGGTGGTCGTGTCCCAGGTGAACAGCGCGCCGGCGACCGCACGAGCGAACGTCTCCGGGCCACCGACCTGCGGCACCGCCACCGGCCCCTCTCTGGACGACCCGGGTGGTGGAGCGGTCAGGGTGGAGCTCGGCGGGTCTGTGGGTGTGGTGCCGGTGCGGGGTGCGGGGCCGCGCAGCAGCCCGTAGATGCCGACACCGACCAGCAAGAGCAGCACGATGCCGCCCGCGATCGTGGCGATCAGCAGACGGCGACGACGGCGATCAGCAGGGGTGGCGAGGTCCATGCGGGTCCTCCCAGAAGGCGACAGGTAAGTGGTCGCCAGGAAGGTGCACACCCCGCCCCAGGAAACATCGCGGGTCAGGCGATGTGCTCGCTGTGCTCCGGTGCCCGGCGGGCGGCACGGGCGGCACGGGCGGCGTCAGCGAAGGTGACGGTGCCGGCGACGGTTTGCTCGAACTGGGACCATTGCTCCTCGGTCAGTGCCGGGCCGACGATCTCCGGGTTGTGGTGCAGCCACCATTCGGCGAGGTCGTCCCAGACGGCGACGAACACGGTCAGCGGGAATGGCACCGGCTCGCCTTGAGTCTCGACGGCGGTCAGCGCGGGGCGGCGGGGTTTCCGGCCGGTCTTCTTCGCGGCCTTCACGCGGGCGAGCGCCGCCTGCGCCAGCTCCTCCAGCTCCGCTGCCCGAGCCTCACGCTCCGCGTGACGCACGGCTGCCGCCTCGGTGCGGGCCTGCTCGCGCAGCTCGGCGGGCCGGGTGGGGTCGGCGGCGATCTGGTCGAGCTCGGCGAGGGAGAGTTCGGCGTTGATGCGCAGATGGGAGGGATAGACGCTGCCGCCGGCCTTGATCTGCTCGACCTCCTCCGCCGCGCGGATGCGTACGGACTCGGGTTGGGAGGGGTCGGCGGCGAGGCGTTCGAGGCGGCCGATGCGCTCCAGCGTGGTGTGGGAGTCGCGGCCGGTGACCATCTGCGCGGCCTGCACCGCGGCCTCGCCCGGGGTCGTGTCCCACGGTGCCGTTAATTTAACGGCACCGTCCTCTCCGGCATCGTCGGCGGCGTGGAACCGGGTGGCGTCCTGTCGGAGCGTTGCCCCCTCGGTGAGGAGCGCCTTGAGCTCGCGGTAGAGGGCGGCGGCCTCGAACTGGGTCAGCGGCTTGTGCAGCAGGTTGTCGTCCTGTTCCGCGAGGAGCTGCCCGAGCCGGTCCGAGACACCGGACCGCACCCACACTTTGACGGTCTTCCACCCGAGCAGTTTGATCGCCGCCAGCCGGCGTGCGCCGCAGATGAGATGCCCGTCGAGGGTGATCGCGATTGGTTGCCACAAGCCGTTGCGGCGAATCGACTCGACCAACGGCGCCAGATCGCCGTAGTCCTGCCGGTGCCGGCGGCCGACGCCGATGGAATCCACCGCACGTTCCAGCTCGATGTGCCCATCTTGCGGGGAGCTCACGGGTGACCACCCCCGGTATCGGGTGCGGCAAGGCCCGCGGTGAGTACGAGGTCGTCATCACGCAGCAGCGCCCGCAACGGTTCCCCGATCAGTAGCCGCACCAGCAGGCCCCGGCCGGCATTCGTGTGGGCGAGGGCGGGGTCCGGGTTGCCGAGCACAAGCCGCAGCAGGGTCGTCCAGGAGGTGCCGGGCAGGTCCAGGAGGGCGCGGGCTTGCCGGTCGCGGCGCAGGACCTCGAATGCCGACGCCCGAGACACGGACTCGGCAAGCCGCCCGGTGATGTACTCCACCGCCGCGCGTGCTGTCGCCGGGTCCCATCCCAGCCGAGTCAGGAACGCGATCGTGTCCTCCACCGCCGAACCCACGTTCATCGTCCGCTCCAGCAGCAGCTCCTCGTCCTCGCCGGGATCGTCGGGGACGTCGTCGGTGAAGGGGTCGGCGTGGAACGCGGGGTGGTAGTCGGGCAGCGGGTTCTCCCGGTCGCTGAACCGCTCCGCGTCATGGAACACCGAATACCTCGGGCGGCGGGCCTGGTGCACGGAGCACAGCAGCCCGTTGCCGCGCTCCTCGCCGATGCAGGTTACCTGCACCGCACGGGTCACCACCGCCCACGGATCATCCGCCCGCCTCGTGGCGGCGCCCCGCATCGCCTCGAACGCCGCCGACGCGGCCTCCCACGGGTCCAGGCCGTGCTTGCGAGCCAGGGCGGCGTACTTGTCAGCCGCGTGCCGCATCAGCGCGGCAGCCTCCGGGTCGTTCCGCCACGCGCCTTTGCCGGCCTCGTGGAGTCTGTTGAGGAGGGCGCGCAGCTCCTCCGAGTCCTCGAAACGATCCCGCCCCTCGGTGCGGGTGCGTGCGTGTGTCATTCCGGCACCTCCTGAACAGCAGGTGCGCACGCGTCCCCCAGCCGTCATGCTCGCCGGTGCAACAGGGACGCGCATGGCCTATGTCACCCCAACCCGATCCCGGACCGCGACACCCACGAGTGCCGCTCCCCAGCCCCGCGCCCGAACGCGGTCACCGGCGGCAGCTTCCCTGCGCGTTCGCTCATCGCGACACCGGTCTTCGTGATCCCGCGACCGGTCGCCCGCACCGCCCGCACGGGGACGCGGCGGCTGCGACGGACGAGCTCGGCCTGGAAGTCGATACCCCGCCCCGCCACCCGAGCCGAACGAGACGCCAACAGATCGGAGGGCCGCACCCACTCCACACCGCGGGCCTTCTTTGTCCCGGCGACACCGGCAGCGTCCTTCCCCGTCACCGACGGGTCCTTGTGGCGAGCGAGCGCCGATGCCTCATCCGCCTCGGTCCCCGCCGTGCGGGTGTCGCGGTCCTCGACAGGGCGGATGGCGGTGCGCGGCGTCATGGTGGTCTCGTTCATGCGGTCAGCTCCTTCCGGGACTCCTCCTGCTCAACAGGTGCACCGACGGGCGCGGCGAACCAGCGGCCCACCGTCGAGGGGGCAACCGACAGGTGCCGGGCGATCGCCTTGTTCGACCAGCCCTCCTCCCGCAACCGCGCCGCGACCACCCGCCGGCCCGCCGGCGCGGGCACCTCAGGTGTGGACTCCTCGGGCACTGCCCTGATGCCACCCGGTTCCGCGGCATCATTGTCGGCAGGTTCGGCGAGGCGAGAACGGATGAGGACGACGGTGAGGTGGGTGGAGGCGAGCAGCACCAGCGGTGGCACCGCGGCGACACAGGCGGCGAGCACGCCGGGCACGTCCGCGTCGGCGGCGACGACGGCGTGCAGCGCGTTCGCGGTGACCGAGATGAGCGCACCGCCGGCCAGCAGCACCCACGGATACCACGCCGCGCGGAGCCCAGCGAGGGCGACCACGGCGACGGTGGCAACGACGATCAGGCCGTCAACGATGACGGGCCACGCCCACGCCTGCGCGGTGTCGATCCCGGAACGGCGGGCGAGGTCTGCCAGGGCGGTGAAGGAGAGCCAGAACGCGCCGGCAGCGATCAGCACCGTTCCGGCTAGGGCCGTCCCCACCGCGAGCTTCCCGCCGGGACGGGGACGGCCGGGAATCATGAGAGCACCCGGCTACTGTCGCGCACCGGCCGGCGCGGTATCTCGTCGTGCCCACCTCCGCCCGCCGACGCAGGCCTCGGTGTGGCGTGGGTCGTGCGGTAGGCGGAACGGATCGTAACGAACACCTCCCGCGGCGGCAGCCCCGCACGCTCGCCCGCCGGCCCCAGCACGTCCAGCGCTGACGCCGGGGGTGCGCCAGCTTCCGCGAGCCGGCACGCCGCCCAGAACAAGCCACGGTTGCGTTCGCCTTCCCCGAGCGCGGCCACCCAGCCCGCCAGCCGCACCGCGTCCTCCGTCCGCGAGACTCCACCCGAGCGGAAGGCCGACTGCCGGGGGCGCGGGTCGAGGAAATCGCGCAATGCCCCCGCATCCACCGGCCGCGTGTCCCGGTCGGGGCCGCCGGTGAGCACGTACGAGGCTCGGCGGCCATCGGTGACGACCACGGATGGCGGCACGATCACGTAACCGCCCTCGCCACGGAAGTCGATCCGAGCGCGGGCGGCTTGCCAGGACGGTTGCGGTCGGTCAGGATCGGCCCGGTAGTAGGCGTGCATCCCGCCCGACGGTGTGCGCACCAGCCCCACCCACCCCTCGGTCAGCCCAGCTCGGCGGGCACACCCGAACGCACTAAACCCGTGCCCGCCCGCCTTCCGGTCCACATCGACGACCTCCACCCCGGACGCGGCACCGGTCGGCACGCCGATGTTCGCGGACGGCCACCGCCGCCACCACGCCTCGACCTGCGCTGGGTCGCTGCTCGCATCACGGAAGCCATGCTCGACCAAAGGT
>CALMAD010000308.1 GCA_937859105.1 uncultured Propionibacteriaceae bacterium | reverse complement strand
CGCCTCTGCCGTCAGGCGCGCGGCATCGACGATGATCGCGGCCATGTCGCGCATCTCGGGCGCGAAATCGGTGACCTCGTACAGGTCGATCGCATTGGCGGCGGCCTGCATTTCATCGACCGTATCGTCGAGCGCGAGGTGCACGCGGGCGCGGTGCTGAGCCGGGCGTCCGGCGAGCGGCTGCCCGGCTGGCCCCGCGTGGGGCGCGTCGCCACGCGCCCCGGTAGTTTCGGCGCACCGGAATCGCTGCTGCAGATCCGCCGCGCGCTCGCGGGGGCGGAGCAGCCGGGCGACCACCAGCCGTCAGATCCCCAGCCCCCAGCCGACCAGCCCACCGCCGGCCAGCCCACCGCCGACGAACCGACCCCCTCGACCACCGACCCAACCCTCGTTCAGCCAGCCCAAGGAGGCATCATGTCCGACACACCCACCACGACCCTGCCCGTCATCGCCGTCACGATGGGCGACGGCGCCGGCGTCGGCCCGGAGGTGACCGTCGCCGCCCTGCTCGACGACGAGGTCACCACGCGCTGCCTGCCGGTCGTCATCGGGGACGCCGCCCGCCTGCGGCAGGCCGCGAAGATCCTCGGCCTGGACGCCGACATCGTCGCGATCGACAGCGTCGACGACGCGGTGGCCGAGCCTGGCCGCGTCAACGTCATCGACCTCGGCCTGCTGCCGGAGGATCTGCCGTGGGGCCAGCTCAGCGCGGTCGCGGGCGACGCCGCCTACCAGTACATCAAGGTGGCCGCCGAACTGGCCGTCGAGGGCAAGGTGCAGGCCATCTGCACCGCGCCGCTCAACAAGGAGGCCCTGCACATGGGCGGCCACAACTTCCCGGGCCACACCGAGTTGCTGGCCCACCTCACCGGCACGCCGGAGGTCTCGATGATGCTCAGCTCCCCGAAGCTGCGCGTCATCCACGTGACCACGCACATCGGCCTCATCGACGCGATCAAGAAGATCGAGCCGGGCCTCGTCGAGCGCGTGGTGCGCCGCGGCTACGAGGCGCTCAACCGCGCGGGCATCGAGAACCCCCGCATCGGCGTCTGCGCGATCAACCCGCACGCGGGTGAGGGCGGCCTCTTCGGCTACGGCGAGGAGGAGGAGAAGATCATCCCCGCGCTGGAGAAGCTGCGCGCCGACGGCATCAACGCCGAGGGCCCGCTGCCGGCCGACACGGCCTTCTACCTGGGCGGGCGCGGCGACTACGACCTCATCGTCGCCATGTACCACGACCAGGGGCACGGCCCGGTGAAGGTGCTGGGCATCGAGGCCGGCGTCAACATCACGGTCGGGCTGCCGGTCATCCGGACGTCCGTCGACCACGGCACGGCGTTCGACATCGCCGGCAAGGGCATCGTGAACCCCGAGAGCATGGTCGAGGCGATGCGCCAGGCGGTGAACCTCGCAGCGGTGCGGTAGGAGTGACGCCCGGCTGCCCGGCCGGGCGGTACGCTCCCCGACGTGTGGTCACACCACTCAGCGCGTCGATGTGGTTGGCTGACCCGGAGGTTCACTGACTGAAGGAGTGCCGGTGAAGGCGTCGCAGCGGCGGGAAGAGATCGTGCGGATGGCCACGTCCAACGGGCTGGCCAGCGTGGACGAACTGTCGCAGGTGTTCGACGTGACGGCGTCCACCATTCGTCGCGACCTCGCGCAGCTCACCGAGTCCGGACGCCTCGCGCGCACCTACGGCGGCGCGATCGCCGTCCCGCTGCACCGGGAGCCGTCGCTCAACGAGCGACGCGGCGAGTCGCACCAGGCCAAGCGCGGGATCGGGCTGTGGGCGGCGTCCCAGGTGCACCCGGGCGACGTCGTCCTGCTGGACGCCGGCACGACCACCGCTGAACTCGCGCACGCCCTGCGCGACGTCGGCAAGCTGACGGTCATGACCATCGGCCTGACGCCGCTGGCCGCGATCTCCGGCGCGCCCGACGTCAACGTGATCTGCCTGGGCGGCCACCTGCGCGACATCAGCCAGGGGTTCGAGGGTCCGATCACCGAGGCCGCGCTGGAGGGCCTGACGTTCGACGCCGTCTTCCTGGGCTGCGACGGGGTGACCGCCGACCGCGGCATCTGCGAGGCGACCGTCGCGCAGACGCGGCTGAAGGAGCTCATGTGGCGGGCGTCCGACCGGGCCTACGTGCTCGCGCACGGCAAGAAGCTGGGCGAGCGGCCGTTCAACGCGTGGGTGCGGATGCCGGCGTCCTGGACGCTGGTCACCGACGAATCCGCGACGGACGCGCAGATCGAGCCCTTCCGGGAGCGCGGCATCGAGGTGGTCGTGGCCGATCGCGCCGGACGCCGACTGGAGCGCTGAGCAGCCCGGACGCGGTGGGTGTCTCACACGCGGGGCGGGTGAGATCCGCGCTGCGGGGTGCGATCTGACGCATCCACCAAGGCGTTCGCTGTTGCAGAGCGTTGAGGTGTCCGCAACTTCGTGCATCTGCCCCGGTAGACCGTGAGAATAACGACGTGATCACGGGATGGGCGGGCTGGGTGCTGGCGAATGCGCGCGCGTCCGCGCCCGGGGGGCCGTCGGCGGCCGAACTGGCGAAGAGCCTGCATGTGCACCGGTCGCAGATCGGGCGGTGGGAGTCCGACCAGGTGCAGCCCTCCTACGCGATCTGCGAGCGCTACGAGGAAACCCTCGGCTACGAGCCGGGCCAACTGTCCGCGACGATCGAGATCCTGACGCCGACGCGAGGCGGGCGTCCGATGCTGCTGCGCGACGACCGCCCCCGCGACGACGACCGGCTCGCCGACCTTCTCGACCAGGCGCTCGCCGGCGAGCCGACCTCCGGCGAGGAGTGGCGGGAGCTGGGCCGCTCCGTCGCGAACCGGCCCGAGATCTTCCTGCGCCGCCGCGACTGGGACGCCCTGCTGCACCGCCTCATCGTCGAGATGGGCCTGTCGCACGGCTACCGCTACGAGCAGTTCTGGCTCGCGGCCCGGCACCTCGCCTCGCACCCGCGCGCGGCGGAGTCCGTCGAGCGGGCGGCCCGCGAATGGCTCAACGACGACAGCCGCCCGGCGTACTGCGACGTGGCGTCGATCACGCAGCACGCGGTGGCCCCGAACCGCGTGGCGCCCCTGCACGAGCAGATCATGAAGCCGGCGTCCCCGGTGGCGCTGTGGGCGTCCCTGATCGGCTACCAGGCCCACGTCCGGACGATGCGTCTCGACGTCCTGCGCTCCACCCCCGCCCTCGACGCCGTCCAGGCGTGGGCCCGCGACCGCGGCGTCTCGGGGCGCGTGCGGTGGGCGGCGAACGAGGTGCTCGCGCTCGCCGCGCGGCGGCTGCGCCCGCAGGCGTGGGCGGCGTCCGGCGACGGCCGCACCCGCGTGCCGCCCGTCGGACGCCTCCCCACCCCGCCCGACCTCGCCCGCACCGTCGCCACCGAATGCCTGAACGCGTGCGCCGAACAGGGCGGCGGGTCCGACGCCACGCTGGGGCAGCTCCTCTTCACGACGCTCACCTCCGTGGACGCCGAGCGCCGCGGCGAACTCTCCTCGGGCGTGGCGCGGCTCCCGCAGGCCCCGGTCATCGCGGAGGTGCTCGCACGGCACCTGGACGCCGCGCACGCCGGCGGCGGCTACGCGGGCATCGGCGTCCTCCAGTTGCTGAACTGGACCGGGTACGCCGGCGACGGCATGCCGCTCGCCCGGACGCTCGTCGACGACCGCACCCCCGACCAGGCCGCGACGGCGGCCGCCGGGGCCCTCTCGTCGAGCGTCGACGCCCACGGGCCGGAGGGCCGGACGGTGGCCCTCGACGCGGTCGAGCGCTGGGCCCGCGGTCGCGTGGGGCGGCACCACGGACGCGGCGACGACCGGGCGCGGCCGGCCGCGCTCGTGCTGCACACCGCCGGCCGGGAGCAGGCCCTCGACGACCTCGCGGCGCTCGCGCGCGAGCGGGGGGACGCGTCCTGGGCCGCGGCGACATCCGCCTGGCGGCAGACCGCCTGAGCAGCCGCGCGTCCGGACGCCGCCGGGCGTCGGCTGGACACGCGCCGCGAAGCGACTAGGGTCGGACTCCCATGCCACGCCTCGCCCCCCGCCCCGCTCGCCGTCACGCCGCACCCCGTCCCGACGGGGCGGTCGCCGCGTGACGTCGTCGGCGTTCGAGCACCTCTCCCCGGCGTTCCCCCAGCGGGCGGCGTGGGGGACGGCGTCCCGCCTGCGCGCCTGGCAGGCCGAGGCGCTCGACGACTACCTGACCCGCGCCCCGCGCGACTACCTGTGCGTCGCGACGCCGGGCGCCGGCAAGACGACGTTCGCGCTGCGCGTCGCCCGCGAACTGCTGGACGCCCGCGAGATCCGGCGGGTCATCATCGTCACGCCGACCGAGCACCTGAAGGTGCAGTGGGCGGACGCCGCCGCGCGCGTCGGCATCCACATCGACCCGGGGCTCGGCAACTCCCGCCGCGGGCGCTCGCGCGAGTACGACGGCGTCGCCGTCACCTACGCCGGCGTGGCCGCGCGGTCGTTCCACTACCAGGCGCTCGTCGGCAACTTCCCGACGCTCGTCATCTTCGACGAGGTCCACCACGCCGGCGACGCCCTGAGCTGGGGCGAGGCGGCGTCCGAGGCGTTCGCCGGCGCGACGCGGCGGCTCTCGCTCACCGGCACCCCGTTCCGCTCCGACGACCACCCGATCCCGTTCGTGACCTACGAGCCGGGCCCGGGCGGCACGGCCGTCTCGCGCCCGGACTACTCCTACGGCTACGCCGAGGCGCTGCGCGACCAGGTCGTCCGGCCGGTGCTGTTCATGAACTACGGCGGCTCGATGCGCTGGCGCACGAAGGCGGGCGAGGTGATGGACGCCGACCTCGGCTCGGCCCTCACCAAGGACGTCACCTCCCAAGCCTGGCGGACCGCGCTCGACCCGAACGGCGAGTGGATCGCCGCGGTGCTGCGCGCCGCCGACACGCGCCTGACCGAGGTGCGGCGGCACATCCCGGACGCCGGCGGGCTCGTCATCGCGTCCAACCAGACTCGGGCGCGCGCCTACGCGCGGGCCCTCGGCGAGGTGACCGGTGAAAAGCCGACGGTCGTCCTCAGCGACGACACGGGCGCCGGCAAGCGGATCGACGCGTTCGCGGCGTCCGAGGACCGCTGGATGGTGGCCGTCCGGATGGTGTCGGAGGGGGTGGACGTCCCGCGGCTCGCGGTCGGCGTCTACGCGACGGCCACCTCGACGCCGCTGTTCTTCGCGCAGGCGGTCGGGAGGTTCGTCCGGGCGCGGCGCAAGGGCGAGTTGGCGACGGTGTTTCTGCCGACCGTCCCGATCATCCTGGCCCACGCGGCCACGCTGGAGCGCCAGCGCGACCACGTGCTGGGGCGCAAGCAGGCGTCCGACGAGGCCGACATCTGGGCCGAGACCGAGGCGCTGATCGAGCGTGCGAACGCGGGCGAGGGGGCGTCCGACGAGCTGGAGGGCAGCTTCGAGGCCCTGGAGTCGAACGCCACGTTCGACCACGTCATGTTCGACTCCGAGCAGTTCGGCATGCACGCCAGCCCGCGCTCCGACGACGAGGCCGACTACCTCGGCCTGCCGGGCCTGCTGGAGCCGGAGCAGGTCACCCACCTGCTGCGCGAGCGCCAGCGCAAGCAGATCGCGCGGCGCGACCGGGCCGACCGGCGCGAGCGGCAGCCGCGCGAGGTGTCGCTGCACCGCGCCCTGGAGTCGAAGCGCAAGCAGCTCAACTCGCTCGTCGCGCAGTACGCGCGCACGAAGGGCGTCCCGCACAGCCACGTGCACGCCGAACTGCGGCGGCAGTGCGGCGGGCCGCCGCTCGCGCAGGCGAGCACCGACCAGGTGGACGCCCGCGTCGCGATGATCCGCACGTGGTTCTGACGCCGGCGGATGACCCGCGGCCGGTCCGGGTCCTCCCGGCGGATGAGCGCGAACCAGCTTGGCGACGGATGCCTGCGTAGGCGTCCGCTCGACAGGGTGGGGTCATGAGTTCACTCGCGAGTCCAGCCACCACCATGACCCGCACCGCGGCGGCGGTCCGGACCGAGGGCCTGACCAAGGTGCACGGCAGCGGCGACGCGGCGGTCACCGCCCTCGACGACGTCAGCGTCGAGTTCGAGCGCGGGCGCTTCACCGCGATCATGGGGCCGTCCGGCTCGGGGAAGTCGACGCTGCTGCACTGCGTCGCCGGCCTGGACGCCGTCACGAAGGGCCGCGTGTGGGTCGGGGACGCCGAGATCACCGCGCTCGGCGACGACCGCCTCACCGTGCTGCGCCGCGACCGCGTGGGATTCGTCTTCCAGGCCTTCAACCTGCTGCCGACCATGACCGCCCTCGACAACATCCTGCTGCCGTTGCGCCTGGCCGGCCGCCGCCCGGACGCCGGCCACCTCGACCGGCTCGTGGGCGTCCTGGGGATCGGCGACCGGCTGCGCCACCGGCCGGCCGAGCTGTCGGGCGGGCAGCAGCAGCGCGTCGCGGTGGCCCGGGCGCTCGTCACGCGGCCCGAGGTCGTTTTCGCCGACGAGCCCACCGGAGCCCTGGACTCGCGCTCCGGCCAGGAGCTGCTCGGCCTGCTGCGCCGCAGCGTCGACGAGCTGGGGCAGTCGGTCGTCATGGTCACGCACGACCCGACGGCGGCCGCCCACGCCGACCGCGTCGTTCTTCTCGCCGACGGACGCCTCGCCGGCGAGGTCCACGGGCCGAGCGTCGACACGGTGCTGCAGGCGCTCCGCGGGCTGGGGGAGTGATGGCCGCGATCCAGCTGACGGGGGCGTCCCTGCGCGGGCACGGACGCCGCCTCACGAGCGCCCTGCTCGCCATCACGCTCGCCGTGGCGTTCGTCGCCACGACGCTGCTCGTCTCCGACTCGCTCCAGCAGCGCTTCACCCGCGACGCCCGCGCGGCCGTCGGGGACGCCGCCGTCGTCGTCACCACGCGGGGCGATCGGCTGCCGCTCGCCACCGCGGACGCCGTCCGCCGCCTGCCGCGCGTCACCCGGGTGGACGCCGCGGCGTCCGACTACCTCGTCATGCAGGCCCTCGGGCAGCAGCGTCACGTGATCGGCCAGACCCCGGCCCGCGGGATGTCCGCGACGCAGGGCCGGCTGCCGTCGGCCGGCGGCGAGGTCGCGCTGACGCCGCGCGTGGCCGGGCGCGACCGCGTCGCGGTGGGGGCCGCCGTCGCGTTCGTCGACCCCGAGGGACGCCCCCACGCCGCCCGCGTGGTCGGGCTGGCCGAGCCGCCCGTGGGCATCGCCTCCGTCTTCGACGTCGTCTACGCCGGCGCCGCCGACATCGGCCTGTGGGGCGGACGCCCCGGCTATTCCGAGCTGAAGGTCGCCGGGGACGACCCGCAGCGGCTCGCCAGCGCGGTGGCCGCGGTCGACGGCGTCGCCCGGGTCGAACCCGTCGTGCGCACGGGCGCCGAAGAGGTCGCCTCCCGCGTCGACGACCTGGGCGCGAGCATGCGCGTTCTGATGCAGATGCTGCTCGGCTTCGCCGCGATCGCCGTCGCGGTGGCGGCCATGGTGATCGCGAACACGTTCGCCATCCTGCTGGCCCAGCGGACCCGCGACCTCGCGCTGCTGCGCTGCGTCGGCGCCCGCCGCAGCCAGGTGCTCGGATCCGTCCTGCTCGAGGCGCTGGTGCTCGGGGCCGTCGGGTCGCTCGCCGGCCTGGCGCTGGGCGGCGTGCTCGCGCAGGTCGTCGTGGTGGCGACGGCTCGCACCGACATGGCGCTGGGCTCGGTGGCCGTAGCGCCGCTGTCGCTGGCGGTCCCGGCGGCCGTCGGGGTGCTGGTCACCCTCGTCGCCTGCCTCGTGCCCGCCCGGCGCGCCACCCGGGTCGCCCCGCTGGCGGCCCTGCGTCCGGCGGACGCCGG
>CALMAD010000307.1 GCA_937859105.1 uncultured Propionibacteriaceae bacterium | reverse complement strand
TAATCGAGAACGCTGCCTTACGTAAGGCAGCGTTGCGGCCGGAGCCCGGCGTTTCGAGAACGCCTGCAGCGTTTCGAGAACACCTGCAGCGTTTTGGCCCGAACCCGCGCCGACCGCGTCCACAGGGGCATGACACCCCCTCGACATGGACGCGGACGGATCTAGAATCCCTTCGCCAGCCGTACTAGGGGGAACGCCGATGACGCGGGAGCATCCAGGGGTCCTGAGCCCATCGTCGCGGGTCAAGGAGTTCTACGCGCACCCCGTCGGGCGCGACCTGGTCGACAAGCTGCTCACCGCCACCGGACGCTCGCGCCGCTGGGTCACGAACCCCCTCGTCGGCAACATGCGCCTCTCGACGGTCGGGTTCCTCGCCCGCCCGCTGACCGGCCCCGGGCTGATCGACGCGCTGCTCCGCCTGGCGAACGTCGAGCCCGACGCCCCGTCGTCGGCGCCGGCGGCGTCCGACGAGCATCGGGACGCCTGGTGGAAGCAGGCGGTCTTCTACCAGGTCTATCCCCGCAGCTTCGCCGACTCCGACGGCGACGGGGTGGGCGACCTGGGGGGCGTCCTGGAACATCTGGACCATCTGTCGTCCCTCGGGGTCGACTGCCTGTGGCTGAACCCGATCTTCGCGTCCCCGAACGCCGACAACGGCTACGACATCAGCGACTACCGCGCGGTCGACCCGCGCATGGGGACGCTCGACCAACTGGACGCCCTCATCGCCGGCTGCCACGAACGCGGCATGCGGATCATCCTCGACCTGGTGGTGAACCACACGTCCGACCAGCACCCGTGGTTCCGGGAGGCGATCGCCGACCCGACCGGGCAATACGGCTCCTACTACTACCTGGTCAAGCCGGACGCCGACCATCCGGACGACCCGCCCAACAACTGGGAGTCCGCCTTCTCGGGGCCCGCCTGGCGCTGGTTCCCCGAGGCCGGACGCTGGGTGCTGCACCTCTTCTCCCCCGGCCAGCCCGACCTCAACTGGGAGAACCCGCGCGTCCGCGACGAGGTCGTCGACATCTGCCGGTGGTGGTGCGACCGCGGCATCGACGGCTTCCGCATGGACGTCATCAATTTCATCTCCAAGATGCCCGGCCTGCCCGACGGCCACCCGTTCGTCGGCGAGATGGTGCAGATCGCCGGCGTCGAGCACTACTTCTACGGGCCGCGCCTGCACGAGTACCTGCGCGAGCTGCGCTCCCGCGCGTTCGCCGCCCCCGACCTGGACGAGCCGAAGGTGATGGTGGGCGAGGGCCCGGGCATCGGCATGGAGACCGGACGCCTGCTCACCGGCGCCGACCGCGGCGAGCTCGACCTCGTGTTCAGCTTCGACCATCTCGTCTCCGCCGGGAACTCCCGCTTCGACGACTACCGCTACGACCTCGACTGGTACAAGCAGTACCTCGTCGAGTACGCCTCGCGGCTCGGCCCGGGCGACTGGATGACCCTCTACGTCGACAACCACGACAACCCGCGCATGCTGTCGAAGATCAACCCCGACCCCCAGCACCGCGTCGCCCTCGGCAAGCTGCTCGGCACCCTGCTGCTCACCCTCCGCGGCACCCCCTTCCTCTACCAGGGGCAGGAGATCGCGGCCGTCAACCAGCCCTTCGCCGCCATCGACGACCTCCGCGACGTCGATTCGCTCCGCCGCTACCAGACCCTCCTCGACGAGGGCGTGGACGCCGACGCGGCGTGGACGCAGGTGCTCGCCAGCTCGCGCGACCACGCGCGCGTCCCGATGCGCTGGGACGCCTCCCCCGGCGGCGGCTTCACCACCGGGACGCCGTGGATCGTCCCCGCCGAAAAGACGCCCGGCTTCAGCGTCGCCGAGCAGGAGGACGACCCCGACTCGGTGCTCAACCACATCCGTGCGCTCACGTCGCTGCGCCGCTCGTCGGGGGCCCTGCGGCTCGGCGACATCGAGTTCGCGCACCCCGAGCTCCCGCACTACTTCGCCTGGTACCGCACCCACGGCGACGAGCGCTGGTTCATCGAACTGAACCTGAGCGAGGAGCCGCTGCAGGCGCCGGACGACGTCCCGCTCGATCCGGACGCCGGCCCCGGCGACGAACCGGATGCCGACCCGCACCCCGGCCCCCGGATGCTCGCCCCCTACACCTCCCGGGTGACGCGCGTGCCGGCGACCCCCGCCCCGGACGCCGCGTCCGACGACGAGGTCGCGAGCGTCGCCGCGTCCTGAACCGGCGTCCCGAACCGGCGTCCCGAACGGGCGCCTCGCCGGACGCCCGCGCGCGGCCCACTACGCTGTCGCCCATGCCTGAGGTCCGCGAGCGGGTGCGCCGGGAGGTCGTGTCGTACGTCCGCCGGTCGGCCCGCATGAACACCAGCCAGCAGCGCGCGTGGGACGCCCACGCCGACGACTGGGTCGTCCGGGTGCCGCCGCGCGACACCTCCACCTCGATCGCCGCGGACGCCGCCGTCGACTTCGACGCCGTCTTCGGACGCCGCGCCCCCCGCGTCGTCGAGATCGGCCCCGGGCGCGGCGAGTCGCTCGCGGCGCTCGCCGCCGCGCACCCCGAGGTCGACGTTGTCGCGTTCGAGGTGTTCGAGCCGGCGGCCGCGTCGATCCTGTCCCGGCTCGCGCGGGCCGGGGTCGGCAACGTGCGGGTGCTCGTCGCGAACGGCGCCGAGGGGCTCGAGCGGCTCTTCGGGCCGGGCGAGGTCGCCGAGCTGTGGACCTTCTTCCCCGACCCCTGGCACAAGGCTCGCCATCACAAGCGCAGGCTGGTCTCCCCCGAATTCGCCGCACTCGCGGCGTCCCGGCTGGCGCCCGGCGGGCTCTGGCGCCTCGCCACCGACTGGGACGACTACGCCGAGTGGATGCGCGAGACCCTGGACGCCTGCCCCGGCCTGACGAACGTCCACGGCGGCTGGGCGCCGCGGTGGGCCGACCGTCCGCTCACGAAGTACGAGCAGCGCGGACTCGCGGCCGGGCGCCGCATCCACGACCTCACGTACACCCGGGTCGAGGGGGCCGCCGCATGAGGTTCCGGCTCGACATCGCCTACGACGGCGCCGGTTTCCACGGCTGGGCGGGCCAGGGCGGCGAGTTGCGCACGGTCCAGGGCGAGCTGGAGGGCTGGATCGGCCGCGTCCTGCGCCTCGACTCCCCGGCCGAGCTCACCTGCGCCGGGCGCACCGACGCCGGCGTCCACGCGCGCGGGCAGGTCGCCCACGTCGACCTGCCGACCGACGACCCGGACGCCACGGCGTCCGAGCTGTTCCGCCGGCTGGGGCGCGTGCTGCCCGACGACGTGGTCGTCCGGAAGGTCGCCCCGGCGCCCGACGGCTTCGACGCCCGCTTCTCGGCGCTCTGGCGACAGTACGTCTACCGGCTCGCGGATGTCCCGCTCGACCCGCTCGCCCGCAACCAGGTCGTCAAGCTGCGCTCCCCCCTCGATGTCGAGCGCCTGGACGCCGCCGCCTCCTCCCTGGTCGGCCTGCACGACTTCGGCGCGTTCTGCAAACGCCGCGAGGGGGCGACGACCATCCGGGAGGTGCTCGAATGCTCCGCGCACCGCGTCAAGATGGGCACGACCCGCGGCATGGTCGCGGTCACGGTCCGGGCGGACGCCTTCTGCCACTCGATGGTCCGCTCGCTGGTCGGCGCGCTGGTCGCGGTCGGCGAGGGGCGGCGGGAGGCGTCCTGGCTGACGGGCCTGCTCGACCGCACCGAGAGGGCCGGCGACGTCACCGTCATGCCGGCCCACGGCCTCGTGCTCGAGCAGGTCGGCTACCCGCCGGACGCCGAGCTCGCCGAGCGCGCCCGCGTCGCGCGGGCCCGCCGCGACGAAGAGCCGGTCTGCGACAGCGAAGGGACGCCGTGAGCCACTACTTCACCACCCCCGAGGGCCCGGAGCGCCGGCGCAGCGTCGGCGTCCGGTTCTGGGAGACCGACTGGACGTTCACCACCGCGAACGGCGTCTTCTCCGCCGACGGGCTCGACCTCGGCACGGCGGTGCTGCTGCGCACGCACACGCCGCGTCCGGACGCCGCCCGCCTCCTCGATCTGGGCTGCGGCTACGGCCCGATCGCGGTCGGGCTCGCGACCGCCTGCCCGGGCGCGACCGTCGACGCCGTCGACGTCAACGAGCGCGCGCTGGCGCTCACGCGCGACAACGCGGACGCCCACGGCGTCGGAGGGCGGGTGTGGGCGCTGCTGCCCGCCGACGCCGACCCGGACGCCCGCTACGACGAGATCTGGTCCAACCCGCCGATCCGCGTCGGCAAGGCCGCCCTGCACGAGCTGTTGCTGACGTGGCTGCCGCGGCTCGCCCCCGGTGGGGTCGCACGCCTCGTCGTCGGCAAGAACCTCGGCGCCGATTCGCTGCAGCGCTGGCTGGTGGAACAGGGGTACGCGTGCGCGCGAACGGCGTCCGCCAAGGGGTTTCGCGTGTTCGAGGTGACCTCCGCGGTCGCATGACGGCGTCATGAACGAACGCCCAACAATCGGCACAGACGTTCACTTCCCTGACCCCCAGGGGGTGCCTACAGTGGGGAAATCGACAGGTGGCGCGTTGCTCCCGGTGAGGAGGTTCTATGGGTATCGGTGACAAGATCTCCAACGCTGCCGAGGATTTCGGCGGCCGAGCTAAGGAAGCTGCGGGAGACCTCACTGACAACGAGAAGCTGCAAGCCGAGGGCAAAGGCCAACAGGCCTCCGCCAATGCCAAGAAGGCAGGCGAGAAGGTCAAGGACGGCATCAAAGACGCAGCCGACGGTGTCAAGAAGTCTGTCGACTGACTTCACCATCAACGAACCCAGGGGCGGTGCCTACATGGCA
>CALMAD010000306.1 GCA_937859105.1 uncultured Propionibacteriaceae bacterium | reverse complement strand
CGGCTGGCAGCGCGGCCGCGCCCTGAGCGGGGCCGTCTTCGGGCTGCTCGTCTCCGTCGTGCTCGTCGGCGTCCCGCTGTGGGTCGCGATGGCGAACTCGCAGGTCGACTACGGCCTCTTCCCGCCCCAGGTGGTGGCGATGGGGGCCCTCCAGGTGTTCGCCGTGTCGTTCATGCTCCAGGGGTTCCCCGAGGAGGCCCTGTGGCGCGGATACCTGCAGACCACGCTGATGAGCCGGCTCACCCCGGTCAGCGCCGCGGTCATCTCGGCCGTCTTCTTCGGCGCGATGCACGTCTTCTCCAACGGGGGCGATCAGCCGATCGTGGACCGGCTGATCTACGCCTTCACCGCCGTCGGCATGGGCCTGGCGATGGCCGGGCTGCGCCTCGTCACCGGCTCGACGTGGGCCGCGATCGCGTACCACACCGGCTGGCACCTCAACACGCGGGTTCCGTCGCTGTTCGTGCAGGGCATGAACGGCCAGATCCCGGAGTGGTACAGCGCCCTCACCCCGACGCTCGAGTTCCTCTTCGGTATCGGCTGCCTGGTCTGGTGGCAGCGGACCCACGGCAGCCGTCCGGGCGCACCGGAGGCGTCCGAGGCCGTCGAGGAGACGGACGTCGCCGAGGCGGCGTCCCGGTGACGCGGTGACCACACCCAGCCCGGGGGTGGGCTCGACGATCGTCGGGCTCGCCCTCTCGTCACGCCCGGACGCCGTCGCGCTCTGGCGCGAGGCCGGGCTCACGCGCCCCTGGAACGACCCGGACGCCGACTTCGATCGCGCGCTCGCGGGGCCGGCGTCCGCGGTGCTGGGCGCCCTGCAGGACGGACGCCTCGTCGGCACCGTCATGGTCGGGCACGACGGCCACCGGGGCTGGGTGTACTACCTGGCCACGGCGTCCGAGGTGCGCGGACGCGGCTACGGCCGCGCCCTCATGCTCGCGGCCGAGGAGTGGATCGCCCGCCGCGGGATCGTGAAGATCCAGTTCATGGTGCGCGCCGACAACGACGCGGTGTGCGCGTTCTACGAGCATCTGGGCTACTCCGACCAGAATTGCCGGGTTCTCGGCCGACGGCTGGACGGCTGAGCGCGCGCGAGGCAGAAAGGCGTCCGCGCGGAGGAAGCCGTCCGGAGGAAACGCTGTGCAACCAGAGGCGGGCGCGTTGCCACCGCGCGCATGATGTCCGCAACGAGGCCAGGGGTTCGGCGTAGAGCCCTCTCGAGAACAAGGCAAGCCACGCGCAACGATGCGACCGGAGGGTCAGACATGCAGAGCAATCCTCAAGGACCCCAGGACGGGGGCCTCTCCCACCCGAACGGCGATCCCACCTCGGTGAATCTGGGCAAGGACGATATCGCCGCCATCGGGCCCACCACGGCCGGCCCCACCACGATCACGGTGCTGGACGCCGACGAAGACGACGCGAACTTCGAGCCGCCCAAGGGGCGCGGCGCGGCGACGGTCGTCCTGGGCGTCAGCCAGTCCATCGACAACACCGAGGGGGGCGTCAGCAAGACGTTCTTCCCCCAGATCATGAACGCGTTCGGCGTCGGCGACTCCGGGCTCGGCCTGCTGAACGCCATCGGCATGCTGGCGCGCTGCATTTTCGGCCCGTTCTGGGCCGTGCTCGCCGACCGGTTCGGCCGCAAGCGCATCCTGTTCGTCGTCACCGGCCTGTGGGGGCTGTGGACGCTCGCGACCGGCTTCGCCACCTCGTGGACGATGCTGCTGATCCTGTACTCGATCGCGTTGGTCGGGACCGTGGCGTCCGAGCCGATCCTGAACGGGCTGCTCGGGTCGCTGTACCGCAGCTCCGAGCGCGGCAAGGCGTTCGGCACCGTGCGCGGCGTGTCGGCGGCCCTCGGCATCATCATGACGCCGCTGCTGGGGCAGTTCGGCGGCAACCCCGAGGGTTGGCGCTACGCCATGTTCGCGATGGGCGGGCTGTCGATCATCTCGGGCGTCCTGATCCTGATCTTCGTGCACGAGCCCGAGCGGGTGTCGGCCGAGAACGCCGAGGAGATGAAGTCGGAGGCAGGCCTCTTCAAGTGGAGCGACGCGGCCAAGCTGTTCAAGATCCCGACGCTCGCGCTGATGGCTCCGATGCTGCTGTTCGTGACGTCGCTCATCCTGTTCGGCTTCCAGGGCACCTTCTGGGCCCGCGACCTGGGCTACGGCGTGACGAACGGCTCCTACCTGTACACGGTGATGCAGATCGGCATGACGTTGTCGGCGTTCCTGGGCGGCTGGATGGGCGACCGGTTCCAGAAGCGCTTCGGCGACAAGGGCCGGATCATGCTGTTCCAGATCTACGCGCTCGCGTTCGCGGCGATCACGTTCGTCGCGATTCAGATGGCGCCCGTGTTCGACCCGGATGTCTCGCCGATCGGCCGCAACCAGCCGCCGAGCAACGACCCGAGCTTCGCGTACTACGTGGTCGTGTTCCTGATGGGGCTCATCTTCTCGTGGGGCTTCTCCGGCTCCGTCTTGCCCATGGTGTCGCGGGTCTGCCCGACCCAACTCTCCGCGACGTCGTTCGCCGTGCTGTTCTCCCTGGTCCAAGGCGCCATCACCGCCGTGCTCAGCCTGAGCACCGGCGCGATCTCGGAGGCCATGGGCAGCCTGCAGACCACGCTGCTGTGGTTCGTGTCCGTCCCGTACGTGATCAACGCCCTGTACTGGACGCTCTTCTACAAGACCTACCCCAAGGACGCCGCCCTCCAGAAGGAGCGCACCCGCATGATCGACGAAGGGACGTTCTGAGGTCTCCGACCGGAGGCGTCGGCCCTCCGGTCCTATCGCCCCTCGGCGACGGGACCGGGGGGCCGGGCGGCGTCCGAAATCGGTGTCCGGTCGATTTGCCGCCACTCGATGACGGCTTCCTGCCAGGACTGAGCGGACATCCGACGGAAGACCCGCATCGAGTGGGGGCAAATCGACTGCCCGGACCGGCACTCGGCACTCCAGCTCCCCGGGCCGGGCACTCAGCCCCGCCAGCATCACCCGGACGCCCGCCCGGCCCGCGTCGCCAGCAGATCCCGGACGATCGCGACGAACTCGCCCGGCGTCCGCATCACCAGCGTCGCGGGGATGCGCACCACCTCCCACCCGGCCCTGGCCATCGCCAGGTCGCGGGCGGCGTCCTGGCGGCGAGCCTCCGCGGTGGTGTGCTGCGCGCCGTCGATCTCGACGACGAGGCCCACCTCCCCGAAGAGGATGTCGCCGTAGCCGAGCTTGACCTCGCCACGACGGTCCCAGAGGCCGACGTTCGCGCGCCATCCCGAGATCCTCGCGCGCCGCAGGGCCGCGTGCGCGCGTGCCTCGGCGGCCGACCAGGCGCCGTCCACGGCCCCGCCGACCCGGCGTCGCCGAGCGCGGTTGCCGCGGCGTCCGGGGGTGAGGGATAGGGCCGTGACCAGCGACGACGCTGAAACCCCGGTGCGCAGGGCCTCCTCGACGGCGTCCGGGCGGGTGGACGCCTCGTCGAGGGCGAGCAGGGGGCGCGTGGCGACCCGGACGCCGCCCACGCGCCGGACGAGCCCCGGCGGCACGAGGCGGCGCTCCCACCGATAGCCGACGCGCGGGGCGCGCAGCCGCAGGCTCGCGACGGTCACCAGCTCCGGCGGATCCAGCGCCGGCCCCGTCCCCGAGAGCACGGACGCCGCCGGCCCGACGATCACGGCGTCCGGGTCGGCGAGGCAGGCCGCCCGGCCACGCAGGACGAGGGAGGACGCCTCCTCCGCGCGGCAATAGATGCCCGGCAACAGGGCCGCCAGGCGCCGGCGCCGCAGGGCGACGTCCACCTTGTTGGCCAGGTGCGGGTGCTCGCGTCGGCGGAGCAGGCCGTTGCCGGCGTCCAGGGCGGCGGCGAGGTCGGGGTCCATCCGGCAAGCCGATCACGAAGCCCGACGCGGGCGGCGTCCGGTGGATCTGTGGATAACTCCCCACGCGGCCGAGCGGCTGTGGAAGCCCGTCGCACGCTGCCTGCGTCGCCGACGCCCCGCGCCCGGCACGCTCGCGCGGGACGGCCCTGGCCGACCCCGGGTCGTCGAGAGCCCGCCCGGTCGATTTGCCACCACTCGATGTAGGTTTCCCGCCGCACCTGAGCGGAGATTCAGCGGCAGACCCGCATCGAGTGGTGGCAAATCGACTGAACGCCCCAGGGCGAGACGATCCGTCCTCAGTGCCACACGAGCTTCACCGCAACGACGAGGATCACCACGCCGATGATCAGGTCGATCGCCCGCCACACGGACGGCTTGCTCAGCGGCCCCGACAGCGCGCGCGCCGCGAAGCCCAGCGAGCCGAACCAGGCGACGGACGCCGCCATGGCCCCCGCCGCGAAGGTCCAGCGAGCGTCGCCGTGGCTGGACGCCACGCTGCCCAGCATCACCACCGTGTCGAGATACACGTGCGGGTTCAGCCACGTCACCGCGAGCACGGTCGCGAGCACCGACCCGGCGGTCTGCGCGCCGGCGGCCACGAGGCTCCGCGGCCGCGCCGCCGACCGGAATGACCCGATGGCCAGCCACGTCAGGTACAGCGCGCCCACCCAGGTCATCACGTTGAGCAGGGTCGGGTGAGACGAAACGATCGCTCCGACGCCGGCGGTGCCGGCCGCGATGAGCGCCACGTCGGACGCCGTGCACACCCCGACGACCAGCCCCACGTGCTCGCGGCGCAGGCCCTGACGCAGCACGAGGGCGTTCTGGACGCCGATCACCACGATGAGCGAGAACCCGGTCACGAGTCCGGTCAGGAAGGTCGTCATGTCCCCGACGCTACGAGACCCCCGCAGTAAACGCAGACGCTGGAG
>CALMAD010000305.1 GCA_937859105.1 uncultured Propionibacteriaceae bacterium | reverse complement strand
CGGAGCCGATCGAGCTGGAGCACCTCACCGAGTTGATGTGCACGATCCTGGACGCCGTCGGCCCCCGGACGCACGTCGCCGTCCAGTGGCGCCCCCGCGGACGCCGCCGGGGCAGCATCACGGTGGTCGGGTCCGTCTCGGACGCCGCGGCGGCCGAACTCGGACGCCTCGCCGACGAGCCCGACCAGGCGTTCGCCGCCGACGTCTCCCGCGACGACGACTCGATGCTGGTCGATCTCGCCCAGCGTCCGTCCGCGGTCGCTCAGCGCTGAGCCGACCCCTACCCTGGTGCCCGTGGACGCCAACACGCCGACGCTGCTGATCACCGTCACCGGCCGGGAGCGCACCGGCCTCCGCCGCGCCCTGTTCGCCGAGGTCGCGCGGCACGATGCGGTGATCCTCGACATCGAGCAGCTCATCGTCCGGGGGTCGATGACGCTCACGTTTCTGCTCACCGACCTCGACGCCGACGCCGAGGCCCACCTGACCGGCCGCTTCAAGGAACTCTGCGAGAAGATCGGCTTGCAGGTGCACGCCGAGCACGGCACCGGGGACCTGCACCGCGTCGACCCGGCCCGCGCGATCGTGACGGTGCTGGGCGACCCGCTGCGGGCGTCCCACGTGGCCCGGGTGACCGGCGTGTTCACCGCGCTCGGCGTCCACGCGAACCACATCCGCAGGCTGTCGACGCAACCGACGACGATTCAGTTCTACGTGTCGGGATCCGACGTCTCGGCGCTGCGCCCGGCGCTGGCGAAGGTCGCCGCGGAGGCCGGTTTCGACGTCTCGGTCTCGCCGGCGGGGCTGCGCCGCTTCGGGCGTCGGCTGGTCGTCATGGACGTGGACTCCACGCTCATCCGCGACGAGGTTATCGAGCTGCTCGCCGCCCACGCCGGCCGCGAGCGCGAGGTCGCGGCCGTCACCCTGCGGGCGATGTGCGGCGAGCTCGACTTCGCGGCCAGCCTGCACGAACGGGTGCGTGCGCTCGCCGGGCTGCCCGAGTCGGTGATCGGGGAGGTCTCCGCGCGGCTGCGGCTGACGCCGGGGGCGTCCACGCTCGTCCGGACGCTGCACGCGCTGGGCGACACGGTCGCCCTGGTCTCGGGCGGCTTCACCGAGGTCGTCGAGCCGCTCGCCGCGCAACTCGGCATCACGCGCGTCTACGCGAACCGCCTCGAGATCGCCGACGGCGTCCTCACCGGGCGGGTGCTGGGGCACGTCGTCGACCGGGCCGCGAAGGCGGCCGCGCTGCGCGAGCTCGCCGCGGAGGAGGGGCTGCCGTTGGAGCGGACCGTCGCGATCGGCGACGGTGCCAACGACCTCGACATGCTCGCGATCGCCGGCCTCGGCATCGCGTTCAACGCCAAGCCGGCCGTCCGGGCGGCGGCCGCGACGGCGCTGAACGTCCCCAACCTGGACGCGGTGCTTTCCCTGCTGGACATCTCGCGCGACGAGATCCAGGCGTCCGAGCGGGAGGCGGCGTCGCCCGTCTGACCAAATACATCAGCGCGAGTTTGCGTAAATGAGTTAGGTAAGCCTAACCTCGCTTCCATGAACATCCACCCCTGTGGTCTCGCGCTGACGGGCGCCGGGCTCACCCTCTCGTACGGGGGCGACCCCGTCGTCCACGAGGTCGACCTGTCGATCCGCTCCGGCCGGGTCACCGCGCTCGTCGGGCCCAACGGCAGCGGCAAGAGCACGCTGCTTCGCTCGCTCGCCCGCCTGCACCGGCGCGACGCCGGACGCGTCCGGATCACGGGGGCCCAGGAGGACGCCGACCTCGACGACCTCTCCCCACGAGCCCTGGCCACCAGGCTCGCGATGCTCACCCAACAGCGGCCCACCCCCGCCGGCGTGACGGTGTCCGAGGTCGTCACCTTCGGTCGCCACCCGTACCGGCGCGCCCTGCGCGCCGACCAGGGCGGCCCGGACGCCGTCGCGCGCGCCCTGCGCCTCACCGGCCTCGCCGAGCTGGCGGACCGCCCGGTCGACCAGCTCTCCGGCGGGCAGGTGCAGCGCGTCTGGCTGGCGTCCTGCCTCGCGCAGGACACCGGGGTGCTGCTGCTCGACGAGCCGACGAACCACCTCGACCTGCGGTACCAGGTCGAGCTGCTCGCCCTGCTGCGGGAGCTCGCGGACGACGAGGGCGTCGCGATCGGCGTCGTCCTGCACGACCTGAACCAGGCGGCCGCGGTCGCCGACGAGGTCGTGCTGCTGGCCGACGGCCGCGTGCTCGCGGCC
>CALMAD010000304.1 GCA_937859105.1 uncultured Propionibacteriaceae bacterium | reverse complement strand
GCCCGGCCGGGTGCTGGTCGACCGCGACGCCGTGCCGGACGGCCGCGTCGCGGTGAGGGGATCAGCCCTCGAACCGCGGGAAGGCGGAACGACCGGCGTAGGACGCGGCGTCGTCCAGATCCTCCTCGATGCGGAGCAGCTGGTTGTACTTCGCGAGGCGCTCGGAGCGAGCCGGGGCGCCGGACTTGATCTGGCCGCAGTTGGTGGCGACGGCCAGGTCGGCGATCGTCGTGTCCTCCGTCTCACCGGAGCGGTGGGACAGCATGCAGCGGTAGCCGTTGCGATGGGCGAGCTCGACGGCGTCCAGCGTCTCGCTGAGCGAGCCGATCTGGTTCACCTTCACCAGCAGCGCGTTCGCGGTGTCGGTGTCGATGCCCTTCTTGAGGCGCTCGGGGTTGGTGACGAACAGGTCGTCGCCGACGATCTGGATCTTGTCGCCCAGCTCGGCGGTGAACTTGGCCCAGCCTTCCCAATCCTCCTCGTTGAGCGGATCCTCGATCGACACCAGCGGGTACTTGTCGACCCAGCCCTCGAAGATCTTGATCATCTCGTCGGAGGACTTCTTGGAGCCCTCGAAGGTGTACACGCCGTCGTCGTAGAACTCGGACGCCGCGACGTCGAGCGCGAGCGCCACGTCCTTGCCGGGCTCGAAGCCGGCCTGCTTGATCGCGTCGACGATCAGGTCGAGCGCCTCGCTGTTGCTGTCGAGGTTCGGGGCGAAGCCGCCCTCGTCGCCCAGGCCGGTGGCCAGGCCGCGCTCGTGCAGCACCTTCTTGAGCTGGTGGTACACGCCCGCGCCCATCTGCAGGGCCTCGGCGAACGACTCGGCGCCGATCGGCGCGATCATGAACTCCTGGACGTCGACGTTGGAGTCAGCATGGCTGCCGCCGTTCAGGATGTTCATCATCGGGACGGGGAGCACGTGCGCGTTCGGGCCGCCGAGGTAGCGGTAGAGCGGGAGGCTCGCGGACTCGGCCGCGGCGCGGGCGACCGCCAGCGAGACGCCGAGGATGGCGTTCGCGCCGAGCTTGCCCTTGTTGGGGGTGCCGTCGAGCTCGAGCATCGCGAGATCGAGGAGGCGCTGCGCGTCGGCCTCGAAGCCCATGACCTCGGGAGCGATCTGCTCCTGCACGTTCTCCACAGCCTTCTGGACGCCCTTGCCGCCGTAGCGCTTCTTGTCGCCGTCGCGAAGCTCGACCGCCTCGAAGGCGCCCGTGGACGCGCCGGACGGGACGGCCGCGCGACCCTCGGAACCGTCATCGAGGATGACCTGAACCTCGACGGTGGGGTTGCCGCGCGAGTCGAGAATCTCGCGTGCGTCAACGAATTCGATGGTTGCCACGATTCTGCCTTTCATTGAAGGAACATCGCGGTTCACTCTAGTGGTGATCCCGGCGCCCGTCGCGCCTCCCCGAGATGAACGTCCCATGACGTGGCACAGGGCTGGCACGCCGCCTGCCCGCGCCGGCGCCGGCGGGCGCCGCGGCGTCCGATCAGAAGGCCAGCGCCGCCGCGCCGAGACCCGCGCCGGCCGCGAGGACCGACCCGATCAGGGTCCAAACGGCGTACTCGGCGCCCGCGCGCGCGTCGTGCCCGAGCACGAGCCGCACCGTCTCGACGGAGGCGGTGCTGAACGTGGTGTACCCGCCGCAGAACCCCGTCCCGACGACGGTCCGGACGTCGTGACTCAGACCCGTCCCCGCGCCGAACGCCACCCAGCCGGCCAGGAAGCCGAGCAGGAGTGAGCCGGTCACGTTGATCGTGAGCGTCCCGATCGGCAGCCGGGACGACGCCCTCCGGGCGATCGCGGCGTCCACCACGAACCGGGCGACCGCGCCGAGTCCGCCCGCGAGCGCAACAAGCAGCATGATCATCGGACGCCTCCCGCCCGCGCGAGGCGCCGCGCGGCCAGGATGCCGAGCGCGGCGGCTCCGAAGCCGAGCAGGACGGTGGCGACCCCGTAGGCGATGCCGAGGAGGCGTCCCGGGCCGGGCAGCGCGGAGGCGACCTCCACGGCGAACGTCGAGTACGTGGTGAACCCGCCCATGAACCCCGTGCCCACGCCCAGGCGGACCGCGCGGCGGACCCCGGCGTCCGGGCCGAGCCGGGCCAGGAGTTCGAGCAGGAAGCCGAGCGCGAGCGCGCCCGCGACGTTCACCGCGAACGTCGCCCAGGGCCACCCCCCGGACGCCGTCGGCAGCGCGTTCGCCAGGCCCGCGCGCGCCAGCGTCCCCAGGGCGCCGCCGAGCGCGATGAGCCCGAGCAGCGCCGGGTCGCGGTAGGGCGGGCGGGGGGCGGGAGCCGGGCTGGTCACTCCCACGGGGCGCGCCCCCTCCAGTCGACGACCTCCAGCGGCACGACGACCACGGGCCGGTGCTGGCGGTGCGAGAGCTGCATCGACAGGGCCCCGTCGACGAAGTCGGCGAGGCGCCTCGGGCGTCCGACGCGGGCGCCGACGACGAAGGCGGCGGCGTCCACGGCCCGGGCCAGGTGGGTGAGCGCCCGATCGACGCGGCCCGCCAGGTAGCGGACGTGCCACTCCACGCCTTGGCCGGCCATCGTGGCCTCGGCCTCCGCCCGGAGCGCGCGCTCGGTCTCCGCCCAGGCGTCGCCGGCGGCGTCCGGGTTGATCGGCAGGTGCCGCACCGTGCCGTCGGGGAACTCCTCGTCGGTGTAGCGCGTCTGGTCGACGTAGGCGAAGTAGACCGCGGGCGCGCCGGTCGCACGGGCCAGCGACGCGGCCGTCAGCCCGACCAGGGGCGCCTGCCCCGGGACGGCGGCGACCACGATCGCGTGGCCCGCGAAGTCGGTGAGGCGGGACGGGTGCGGCTGGGGCGGGACGCGCTCCACCATGGGGACACCTCCGAGCGGTCGGGCGTGCAGGGACGCTGTGCGCGGCACACTACTCCCGGCGTGACCACCCGAATCCGCACGATCGAGGGGAACCCACGCGTATCGGATGCCCGCGGGGGTATGGTGGCCGCCACGGACCGCCACGAAGGAGCCCCCATGGAGATGTCACCCGAGACGCTGCGCCCGGCCATCAACCGCCTCAAGCGGGCCCGCGGGCAACTCAACGGCATCATCGACATGATGGAGCAGGGCCGCGACTGCGAAGAGATCGTCCTGCAGATCGCGGCGGTCTCCAAGGCGCTGGAGCGGGCCGGGTTCGCCGTCGTCGCGACCGGCATGCGGCAGTGCCTGGCCGACGACACGATGGACGCCGACCGGATGGAGAAGCTCTTCCTCACTCTCGCCTGAGGCCCACCCTGCCCTGAGGCTCACCCCGGCCTGAGGGCGGACCAGGTGAGGTAGCCGCCGTCCAGGTTGCGGACGCGGCGTCCGTGCTGGGCCAACAGGCTCTCGGCGACGTGCCCGCGCAGGCCGACCTGGCACGTGACGATGACGTCCCCCTCGGGGACCTCGTCGAGCCGGTCGCGCAGCTCGTCCACCGGCACGTTCACCGAGCCGGGGATGTGGCCGCGCTCGAACTCGGCGGGCGTCCGGACGTCGACCACGGGCACCCCGCGCCGCTGCTCGTCCGCCACCTCGTGCCACTGCACGGAGTCGGCTCGCCCCGACGCCAGGTTGTCCGCGATGAAGCCCAGCATCGTCACCGGATCCTTCGCCGAGCCGAACTGGGGCGCGTACGCGAGCTCCAGATCCGCCAGCCCGGACGCCGTCACGCCGCCCGCCATCGCCGTCGCGATCACGTCGATGCGCTTGTCGACGCCGTCCCGGCCGACGCCTTGCGCGCCGAGGATCGCGTCGGTCGCGGGGTCGACGAGCAGCTTCAGATGCAGCGTCTCGGCACCCGGGTAGTACCCGGCGTGCGAGCCTGGATGCGCGTGGATGGCCCGGTAGGGGCGTCCGGCCGCGCGCAGCCGCTTCTCGTTCCAGCCGGTCGTGGCGGCGGCCAGCCCGAACACCCGGACGATCGCCGTCCCCAGCACCGGCCGCGACGCGATCTCCCGGCCGCAGATCACGTCGGCGACGAGGCGTCCGTGGCGGTTCGCGGTCTGCGCGAGCGGCACCATCGCGCCCCCGCCCGAGACGGCGTCGGCCTTCTGAGCCGCGTCCCCCACCGCGAAGATGTGCTCGTCGGAGGTGCGCTGATGGTCGTCCACGACGATGCCGCCGCGGTCGTTGACCGCGAGGCCCGCGTCGGCGGCGAGCCGCGAGTCGGGCCGGACGCCGATCGCCGCGACGACGAGGTCGGCGGGCAGCCGCTCGCCCGTCGAGAGCATGACGTCCGCGGGCCCGATCGCGGTGACCGACACTCCGGTCGCCACCCGGACGCCGTGGCCGGCGAGCTCGTCGGCGACGAGCGCGGCCAGCTCGGGATCGAGCGGCGCGAGCACCTGGTCGGCGAGTTCGACGACCGTGACGTCGAGGCCGCGATGCACCAGGTTCTCGGCGACCTCCAGCCCGATGAACCCGCCGCCGATCACCACGGCCGTCCGGGGTTCGGCGGCGAGGGCCGCCACCAGCGCGTCGGTGTCCTCGATGGTGCGCAGCGTGCGCGCCCGCTCGGCCCCCGGGATGTCCGGCACGATCGGGGACGCCCCCGGCGACAGGATCAGGTCGTCGTACGGCTCGTCGAACTCGCGGCCCGTCGCGACCTCGCGGACGCGGACGGTGCGCGCCGTGCGGTCGATGCCGACCACCTCGTGCCCGACGCGGACGTCGAGGCCGAAGCGGCGCCCCAGCGACGCGGGCGTCTGCAGCAGCAGGGCGTCCCGCTCGGCGATGACGCCGCCGATGTGGTAGGGCAGCCCGCAGTTCGCGAACGACACGTACCCGCCCCGCTCGAAGACGGTGATGACCGCCCGCTCGTCGAGGCGGCGCAGCCGCGTGGCGGCTGACATGCCGCCGGCCACGCCACCCACCACGACGACCCGGCGCGGCTCCGGCGCGCCTTCGGATTGCGTCGCGCTCATCGGCCGAGCAGGCGGCTCAGGAACCCGCCGGACGGCGTCCGCTCGCACGTGCACCACTGGCCCGGGGCCACCCCCGCGCGCACCTGGGCCACGTGCTGGCCGCACCCCGCCCACGTCGTCTTGCCGCACTTCTGACAGGTCACCGGACGACACATTCTCGCTCCCTCGCGTCTCGCGGCCGACCCCTCGCGGGACGGCCGCCCCAACGATATACCCCCCGGGGTATCTTCACCACCCAGGCCGACCCGGCTGAGTGGGATCACTCGGAGGCTCGCAGCCCCTCCTCCAGCGCGCGCAGGGCCGCGCGCGTCGCCTGGTCGGCGTCCACGCCGGACGCCTGCGCCCGCGCGACCAACGCCAGGACGCCGCGACCGACGGCGTCCGCGTCGATCGGTTCGTCGGGCAGCGGGACGCCGACGCCGTGCGTCCGCGCACGGCTCACGACCTTGGACGCCCTGGCCAGCGTCGCCAGCGGGCCGGGGATGCCGTCGAGGGCGGACCGACGACCCTTCTCGGCCTTCTTGCGCCGCTCCCAGAACGCGTTGAGGTCGTCGGGGACGTCCGCGTCGGAGAACACGTACGGGTGGCGGCGTTCGAGCTTGTCGGCGATCTGGCCGGCGACGTCGTCGATGTCGAACCGGCCCTCTTCGGCCGCGATCTCGGCGTGGAAGAACACCTGCAGCAACAGGTCGCCCAACTCCTCGCGCAGGTCGACGTCGTCGCCGGCCTCGATCGCCTCGACGACCTCCGCCGTCTCCTCCACCAGGTAGGTGACGAGAGACGCGTGGGTCTGCCCGGCGTCCCACGGACAGCCGGAGCGGATGGCGTGCATGACCTCCGCGAGCCGGTCGAGCCCGGGGTGCCGCGCCTCGCTCACGACGCGATCACGGGTTCGGCATCGTGGGCGCGACGCGCGACAGGCTGCCGCTCGCGCCGCTGAGCTGGCAGGCGTCCGGCACCCACGAGCCGTAGCGCGGGTTCACCGAGATCTGCATGCGCGAGCACTCAGTGAGGTACTTGTCCTGGCCCAGTTTGCGGGCGACGATCACGTAGTCGGTCGCGTTGTCGACGTAGCGGCGGCCGCCCTCGGTCTGCGAGAGCTGCACGAGCTCGGGCACCTGCTTGACGATCTCGGCGCGCGCCTCGTCGGTCAGCGGCACGTTGTTGGTCGACGCCAACTGCTGGGCGACCTGCCCGTTGATGAGGGTGTTCACCACGGCGAGCCGGAGTTGGCCCGGCTGAGCCTGGGTGGCGGCGAGCAGCTCGGCGACGGTCTGGTCGACGTCGGCCTCGCGCACCTGCGTGTTGCCCACGATCGCCGCGTCGTTCGGGTTCTGCGCCGCGCAACCCACGAGTGCCAACGCACCCAACGTGACGGCCGCGAGTGCGTGGACTGCCTTGTTCATCGTGGGATGCTCCTCCATCGTGCGGTGCGGACCGGCCCGAGCCCCTCGGCGGGCTCATCGCGATCTTAGCGGCATCAGCCTTCCACCGAGTGAGCCGTTCCCCGGGAGTCGCGCCACGCGATCCTCAGGGTGCCCGGCCCGCCGGCGGTTGCCGGACCGGACACGAGCAGCACCGTGCCGTGGCCCGGCAGCTCGCCCACCGCGTCCGGCGCCTGGGGGACGCCGCGCCCCGAGGTCCCTGGTCCACCCGCCGTCGGACTCCCAGGCACCCAGCGTCCGCAGGGCGGCGTCCAGCATGAACGCCGTGAACGACGCCTCGCGGCTGCCCGCTGCTGCGCCCAGCTCGTCCTCCCGTCGTGGTTTTCTGCCTGCACTACGGACGAGGGGCCGGATTGGTTGCCCACAGCGACGATCTCGGGTGTCAGGCGAAGAGGTCGGTGACGGCCTTCGTGGCCCACGCCAGCAGGACGGCGTCCTTGACGGGCTGGCCGCCGATCGGCCGGGTGACCGGCCGCGGCAGCAGCACCTGTCGAGACGCCTTCAGCACCTTCGAGCCCGGGTACAGCCGGCCCAGCCGCAGCACGCGCGAGTCGGGGAGGTCCGCCGGGCTGAACCGGATGTTCTGCCCCGCCGAGATCACCTCGGTGAGCCCCACGCTGCGGCACAGGATGCGGAAGCGGGCGACCTCGAGCAGCGCCTCGACCGGCTCGGGCGGCGTCCCGTAGCGGTCGGTGAGCTCCGCGCGGACGGCCGCGAGGTCGTCCTCGCTGCGCACCTGCGCCAGCCGCTTGTACATCTCCAGCCGCAGCCGTTCGGACTCGACGTAGTCGACCGGCAGGTGCGCCTCGACGGGCAGCTCGATCTTCATCTCGGGCTCGGGCTCGGTGTCCTCCCCGCGGAAGTCGGCGACCGCCTCCCCCACCAGCCGGATGTAGAGGTCGAACCCGACGTCGGCGATGTGGCCCGACTGCTCGCCGCCCAGCAGGTTGCCGGCGCCGCGGATCTCCAGGTCTTTCATCGCGATCGCCATGCCCGCGCCCAGGTCGGCGTGCGCGGCCATCGTCGCGAGGCGGTCGTGCGCGGTGTCGGTGAGCGGCTTCTCGGGCGGGTAGAGGAAGTAGGCATAACCGCGCTCGCGGCCGCGGCCCACCCGCCCGCGCAGCTGGTGCAACTGCGACAGGCCCAGCAGGTCGGCGCGCTCGATGATGAGCGTGTTGGCCGTGGAGATGTCGAGGCCGGCCTCGACGATCGTCGTGCAGACCAGGACGTCGGCCCGCCGCTCCCAGAAGTCGACCATCACCTGCTCGAGCGCGCTCTCATTCATCTGTCCGTGCGCGACCGCGACGCGCGCCTCCGGGACGAGGTCGCGCAGCTTCGCCGCGGCCTTCTCGATCGTGCCGACGCGGTTGTGGATGTAGAAGACCTGCCCCTCGCGGGCCAGCTCGCGGCGGATCGCCGCGCGCACCTGGCCGTCGTCGTAGGGGCCGGCGAACGTGAGGACGGGGTGCCGCTCCTCGGGCGGCGTCGAGATCACCGACATCTCGCGGATGCCGGTGACGGCCATCTCCAGCGTCCGCGGGATCGGCGTCGCGGACATGGCCAGCACGTCGACGTTCAGCCGCAGCTTCTTCAGCGCCTCCTTGTGCTCGACGCCGAACCGCTGCTCCTCGTCGATGACGACGAGGCCGAGATCCTTGAACTGCACGGCGTCCGAGAGCAGCCGGTGCGTGCCGATGACGACGTCCACCGACCCGTCGGCGATGCCCTCGATCGTCTTCTTCGACTCCGCCGAGGTCTGGAAGCGCGAGAGCTGCGCGACCGTGACCGGGAAGCCGGCGTACCGGTCGGCGAACGTGGCGTAGTGCTGCTGCACGAGCAGCGTCGTCGGGACGAGCACCGCCACCTGCTTGCCGTCCATCACCGCCTTGAACGCCGCCCGCAGGGCGATCTCGGTCTTGCCGTAGCCCACGTCGCCGCAGACGAGGCGGTCCATCGGGACGATCTGCTCCATGTCGGACTTCGTCTCGTTGATCGCCGAGAGCTGGTCGGGGGTCTCGACGTAGCTGAAGGCGTCCTCGAGTTCGCGCTGCCAGACGGTGTCGGCGCCGAACGCGTGCCCCTGGGACGCCTGCCGCGCGGCGTACAGCTTGATCAGCTCCGCCGCGATCTGCCGGACGGCCCGGCGCGCCCGGCTCTTGCGCTTGGCCCAGTCGGCTCCGCCCATCTTGTCGAGCGCCGGCGCCTCGCCGCCGACGTAGCGGGTGACCTGATCGAGCTGGTCCATCGGCAGGAATAGCCGGTCGCCCGGCTGGCCGCGCTTGCTCGGCGCGTACTCCACGACCAGGTACTCGCGCGTCGAGCCGCCGACGGTGCGCTGCACCATCTCGACGTAGCGCCCGACGCCGTGCTGCTCGTGGACGACGTAGTCGCCCGCCTTCAACTCCAGGGGGTCGATCGCGTTCTTGCGCCGCCGGGGCATCTTGCGCGTGGACTTGTCGACATCGCGCTGCCCGGACAGGTCGCCCGCGGTGAAGACCGCCAGCTTCAGCGACTCGACGCGGAAGCCGTGCGGCAGGTCGGCGACGAGGATCTCGACGCGGCCGGCCAGGTCGGCGTCCGCGAGCACTTCGCGCAGGCGCGAGGCGCGGCCGTTGTTGTCGGCGACGAGGACGACGCGCCAGCCCTCGTGCACGGCGTCCGTCACCGCCGTCACCGCGCGCTCCACCTCCCCGCGGAAGACCTCGCTCTCGCTGGCTGGCACCTGCAGGGACTCCGGGTCCTCGGCGAAGCCCGACATCGTCCACCAGGACAGGCCGCGCCCGAGGGAGCGCGTGCGGACCTCGCCGAGCGTCCGGTAGGCCGACGCCTCCAGGTCGATCGGGGCCTCGCCGCCCTCGGCCGCCGCCTCCCACGAGGCGTGAAGGAACTCCTGGGACGTCTCGTGCAGTTCCAGCGCGCGGGCGCGGACCTTCTCGGGGTCGGCCACCGCCACGATCGTGTCGTCGGGGACGACGTCGACGAGCAGCTCCAGCCCGTCCACGAGCGCCGCCGAGAGCGCCTCCATGCCGTCGACCGCGTGGCCGTCGGCGATCCGCTCGAACAGCTCGCGCACCGGCCCGGGCACCCGGCCGTCGCGGGCGTGCGTGAGCGCGCGCTCGCGGACGGCGTCCGTGATCAGCATCTCCCGGCAGGGGGACGCCGTGATCTCGGGCAGCGTGTCTTCCTCCGACCGCTGGTCGGAGACCTGGAAGTGCCGGATCTCCTCGACGGTGTCGCCGAAGAGGTCGACGCGGACCGGGTGCTCCTCCGTCGGCGGGAAGACGTCGATGATGCCGCCGCGGACCGCGAACTCGCCCCGCCGCTCGACCAGGTCGACGCGCGTGTAGGCGGCCCCGACGAGCGCACGGGCGACGTCGTCGATGTCGTAGTCGTGCCCCGCGACCAGCGTCACCGGCAGCAGCGAACCCAGCCCCTTGACCTGCGGCTGCAGGATCGCGCGCACCGGCGCGACGATGACCCGCGGCGCCGGGCGCTCGTCGTGGCCGGCGAGCCGGCGCAGCACCTCGAGACGGCGGCCGACGGTGTCGGAGCGCGGCGACAGCCGTTCGTGCGGCAGCGTCTCCCAGGCCGGGTAGTAGGCGACGGCGTCCGGCCCGAGCAGCGAGTCGAGCGAGGACGCCAGCGTCTCGGCCTCGCGGTACGTGGACGTGACGAGCAGCAACGGTCGCGGCCCGGCGAGCGCGGCCGCGACCGGCGGACGCATCGCCTCGGGCATGGCGACGTCCAGCGTCGCGCGCGAACCGGCGCGCGCGGCGTCCATGAGTTCGGAGATGGTGGGTTCGGAGGCGACGAGCTCGATGAGGCCCGAAAGATTCACCGGACCAACCTACCCCGTCCCGCCAAACCAGCCCCCGGACGCCCGCCGCGCCGGCCGGTGCGCCCGGCGCCGGAGTCGAGCCGCGTCGGAGTCGAGCCGCGTCTGAGTCGAGCGGGAC
>CALMAD010000303.1 GCA_937859105.1 uncultured Propionibacteriaceae bacterium | reverse complement strand
CCGTCTCTTCCGGCGGCGCTGGAGCCGGGCGATCCCTCATCACGCCTGGCCCCAGGGGGTTTAGGCTCCCCTCATGAACCTAGAAAAGGTCGTGTTCGGGTTCTTCGTGCTGCTGTCGGCGACACTCAACTTCGGCTACGTCACGGGGGACATCTCCGACCCGATGCACCACAACGCGATCGAGCTGTACGCCGCGGTCGTGGTGAACATCATCGCGACGGTGCTCAAGCTCGGCGACCGGACGCAGATCGGCGCGATCCACCTCGCCACGAGCCTCGTCGCCGTCATCCAGCTCGCCGCCGCGACGGTGACGTGGGTGTGGGCCAGCGAGGCCACCCAGGGCGGGGTGACGCCGTACCTCATGAGCAGCGTCGTCTCGCTCGCGCTCGGGGCCGTGCTCGCGAACGTGGTGTCGGTCGTCCTGCTGGTGATCGAGACCGCGAACTTCCGCCGCCGCTGAGGGCCCCGCGATGAAGTCCGAGCGTCCCGGCTGGGCGCGCCCGCGCGCCAAGACGGCCCTGCGACGCATCCGCGTCGACCCACCGCAGGGGTCGGCGTCCGCCGATGCGATCTTCATCCTGATGCGCCGCATGCGCGGCCCGCTCGTCTTCGTGATCTGCGTGTTCGCGGTCGACGTGCTCGGCCTCGCCCTCATCCCCGGCGTGGACGCCGCCGGCCAGCCCTACCGGATGACGGCGTTCGACGCCTTCTACGTCATGAGCTACACGGCCACGACGATCGGCTTCGGGGAGTTGCCGCACTCGTTCACGACCGCCCAGCGCATGTGGCTGACGTTCGGGATCTACACGTCGGTGGTGGGCTGGGCGTACCTCGTCGGCGTGATGTTCAGCATCATGCAGGACCACTCGTTTCGCCACGCCGTGACGCTGCAGCGGTTCGCGCGCAAGGTTCGCTCGCTGCGGGAGCCGTTCCTCATCATCGCCGGCTACGGCCAGATGGGCCGCGGCGTCACCGAGGCGCTCGACGGCCTCGGGCGCCGGCTCGTCGTGATCGACGAAGACGGCGTCCGGTTGGACGCCTTGGCGGGCGGCCGGCTGCGGATCGACGTCCCCGGCATCCAGGGCGACGCGCGCGACCCCGACACCCTCGGTCTGGCCGGGCTCGGGCATCCGCACTGCGAGGGCGTCCTCGCGATGACGACGAACGACCACGTGAACCTGTCGATCGTCATGACCGTGCAGTTGCTGCGTCCGGAGGTGCCGGTCATCGCCCGCTCCAACGACCGCGCGACGGTCGGCGCGATGCGCGACTTCCGGGCCGACGGCGTCATCAACCCGTTCGACGACTACGGCAACCTGCTGCTGATCCGGCTGCAGCGGCCGGCCGTGTACCAGCTCGTCACCTGGCTGCTGTCGCCCTACGACTCGCCGCGACCGCCGCGGGTCGAGGGGCTGGCGGAGGGCCGCTGGGTCGTGCTCGGCGACGACCGGTTCGGCGACGAGATCGCCGACGACCTGCGTGCCGCCGGGCTCGCGGTCGACGTCATCTCGCCCGCCGACGGTCGCCCCGAGATGGGGGACGCCGTCGGGTTCGTCGCCGGCACGTCCGACGACGCGCTGAACCTCTCGATGGCCGCCCATGCGCGCCTGTCGCACCCCGAGATCTTCCTGTCCGTCCGGCAGCGGTCCGACCGGACGTCGCCGCTGCTGAAGGCGTTCAACGCCGAGTCGGTGTTCATCCCGGCCCAGCTCACCGTGCAGGAGGCGCTGGCCCGCGTCATCACCCCCGATTTCTGGGGCTTCATCCGGTGGGCGCGCACGCAGGACGACGCGTGGGCCGCCGAGTACCTCGACCACGTCGTCGACCGGTGCGGGGAGGGTTCTCCGGACAGTTGCCGGATCGTCCTCGACCGCGCCTCCGCGCCGGGCGCCCTGTGGTGGCTGCAGCGCCACGAGCTGACGCTCGGCGACCTGCTCCGCGACCCCGACGCCCGCGAGGACCGGCTCCCGCTGGTGTGCGTCGGCCTGCGCCGCGCCGGGCACTCACAGTTCGCCCCCGGCGACGACACCACGGTGCGCAAGGGCGACGAGTTGCTGCTCATCGGTCGCCTGTGGGCGCATCGCACCTTGTCCCAACTGCTGTACGACGAGGCCCAGATCGAGTACGTCGCGACCGGCAACCGCGTCCCGTCGTCGTGGGTCTGGCGCAAGCTGAGCCGGCGCGTGCCGGGCGTCTGAGCGGGGCGCGGGTCAGGACGCCGGGGGCGTCCACCCCCACGGGGAGCGGGGGACGGCGTCCGGGTCGAACCGGGCGAGCAGCGTGTGCGCGGTGACGCGCTCGCCGGGCGCGCACAGGCCGAGCGACGCCCCGATCAGCGCGAGGACGCCCCCGGCCGTCAGCCCGGACGCCGTGAGGTCCGCGAGCGTCACCGCGCCGTCGCGCTTGGCGAGCCGGCGTCCGTCGGGGCCGAGCACGAGCGGCACGTGCGCGTACACGGGGGATCGGCCCCCGAGCCGGCGGGTCAGCCACGCCTGCCGCGGGGCGCTGGAGAGCAGGTCGTCCCCCCGGACGACCTGGTCGACGCCCTGGGCCACGTCGTCGACGACCACGGCCAGGTTGTAGGCGAACGCGCCGTCGTTGCGCCGGACGACGAAGTCGTCGACGACCCGCGACACCTCCCCGGCCCAGACGTCGCGCACGGTCTCGGTGACGTCGCCCGCCCGCACCCGCAGCGCGGGGGGACGCCGCGCCCGCCGCTCGGCCCGCTGGGCCTCGGTCAGGTCGCGACACGTGCCGGGGTAGGGGCGATACCCGTCGCCGTGCGGCGCGCTGGACGCCTCGCGGATCTCGGCGCGCGTGCAGAAGCACTCGTAGGTGGGGAGGTGAGCGAGGGCGTCCTCGTACAGTCCGAGCCGCTCGGACTGCCGCACGACCAGCCCGTCGGCCTCCACGCCGATCGCGGCGAGGTCGGCGAGCTGCCGCGCGACGACGCCCTCGGCGGCGGCGACGCGGGCGGCGTCCAGGTCTTCGATCCGGACCAGATGCGCGCGGCCCGTCGCGCGGGCCATCAGCCACGAGAGAAGCCCGGTGCGCAGGTTGCCGAGGTGCAGATCGGACGTCGGGCTGGGGGCGAAGCGCCCTGCCCCGGCGGGTGTGAGGGAACTCACCGACAACTGATTCGCCAAGTGTCCTCCTCGGGGCCAAAATTCATTCTATGCGTCGTACCGTTTCCTCCTCCCTCACCTCTCCCGTGGGCGACACCGCCAGCATCGTGCTGAGCGTCGCTGTCGCCGCGAACACGCCCTGCTCCGAGCAGTTGGACATCACGCTCGACGGGGCCCCGCTCCAGTACTCCGAGCTGACCTCCGACGGGCTCACCCGCCTCCACGTGCTCCACGGCGTCCAGCCGGGCATGCTCGAGGTCAACTACAGCGCCACGATCGAGGGCCTCGGCGACCCGGCGCCGGTCACCGACCTCGACCGCATCGTCTACACGCGCCCGTCGCGCTACTGCGACTCCGACACGATGATGCCGGTCGCCCGCGCGACCTTCGGCACCAAGACCGGCAAGGATCTGCTGGACGCGGTGAGCTCCTGGGTCGGCCAGCAGCTCACCTACGTCTCGGGGTCGAGCCGCCCGACCGACGGAGCCGTCCAGACGTACCTGGCCCGCACCGGCGTCTGCCGCGACTACGCGCACCTGTGCATCGCCTTGCTCCGCGCGCTGAACGTGCCCGCGCGGCTCGTGTCGGTGTTCGCGCCCGGCCTGAGCCCGATGGACTTCCACGCCGTCGCCGAGGCCGTCGTCGACGACCAGTGGTGCGTCGTGGACGCCACGGCGATGGCACCGCGGACGTCCCTGGTGCGCATCGCGACCGGCCGCGACGCGGCCGACACGTCGTTCATGACGACGCTCTCGGGCATCGCCAACCTCGGCCAGATGACGGTCACCGCCGTCGCCGAGGACGGGCTGCCCGACGACGACGTCACCCTGCTCACGTCCCTGCGCTGAGGGGCCTCCCCCTGCGGACGCCGTCCGCGGGGCGTCCCCGCATCGCGCCGGCGCCGCGCGTTCCCGCGAGAACGCGCGGCGTCCTCGCGTTCCGCCACGGCGCGGTCGCCGGGGCGACGGCTGTCGCGTTGTTAGGCTCGGTGCGGCACCGAGGCGGAGGCGAGGGATGTCGGCACGCAAGTCCGAGCGGATCATGAACCTGACGATCTGCCTGCTCATGGCGCGCAGGTTCGTCGAGCGCGCGCAGATCAGGCAGGCCGTCGAGGGGTACGCCGGGCTCTCCGACGCGGCGTTCGAGCGCACGTTCGAGCGCGACAAAGACGAGCTGCGCTCGCTCGGCGTCCCCGTCGAGACGGGCAGCAACTCGCCGCTGTTCCCCGACGAGATCGGCTACCGCATCCGCCGCACCGACTTCGAACTGCCGCCGCTGGAGTTCGACGCCGCCGAGACGGCTGCGCTCGGCCTGGCCTCCACGGTCTGGGATTCGGCGCGGCTCGCCGACAGTACGGTGCGCGCGGTCGCGAAGCTCCGCGCCGCCGGCCTCGAGCCGGACGCCGCCCGCGCGGCCGGCCTCGCCCCGCACGTCGGGGCGCAGGAGCCCGCGTTCGAGCCGCTGTGGCAGGCCGTGCTGAGCCGGACGCGGGTCCGGTTCGGCTACCGCGGCGTCCGGCGGACCGTGCAGCCGTGGATGCTCACCTACCGCACCGGCGCCTGGTACCTGCTCGCGCTCGACGAGACCCGCGGCGAGGAGCGCCGCTTCAAGCTCTCCCGCATCGAGGACGCCCCGGCGCCCGTCGGGCGTCCGGGGGCCTACGACATCCCCGACGTCGACCTGGACGCCCTGCTCGCTTCGCTCGAGCCGTCCGCGTTCGACACGGAGGCGCTCGTCGCCGTGCGCGACGGGGCGGCTCCCGAGCTGCGGCGGCGGTCGACGCCGGCGGGGGAGACGCCCGAGCAGGACGCCGTGCCGCCCGGCTTCACGGCCTACCGCGTCCCCTACGCGGCCGCGGGTGACGTGGCGGGCGACCTGT
>CALMAD010000302.1 GCA_937859105.1 uncultured Propionibacteriaceae bacterium | reverse complement strand
GACGACGCGCTCGACGCCCCGGACGACCACGTGGTCGTCCTGACGGCCCCGCGCCCCGAATCACTCGATCTCCCCGCCCGGACGACCGTCGTCCGGCTCGGGGCCGAAGAACCGACCCTCGTGGGGGGAGTCTCCCGATGACGACCAACCGACCGCGCTGGACGACGCTGCTCGCGCTCATCCTCGTGCCGCTGCTGGCGGCCGGAGCGCTGCTCGCCGGCACCTGGAACTACGACCTGCGCGCCCGCCGCGTGCAGGCCGCCGTCGTGAACCTCGACGAGGCCGTCACGCTCAACGGGCGCACCGTCCCGCTCGGGCGCCAGCTCACCGCCGCCCTCGTCGACTCCGACCGCGAGCAGAACTTCACCTGGGTGCTCGCGGACGCCTCGCATGCTCGCAGCGGGCTCGCGACGGGCACCTACGCGGCCGTCGTCACGATCCCGAAGAACTTCTCCGCGGCCGCGACCTCCTCCAGCAAGAAGGCCGCGGACGCCCACCAGGCCACCATCCAGATGGAGACCAGCCCGGTCGCCGGGATCGCCGACACCGCGCTCGGCCAGTCCATCGCGGACGCCGCCGCCTCCTCGCTCAACGACGAGATCACCCGGCTCTACCTCGACAACGTCTACCTCGGCTTCAACAAGATGGGCGAGCAGATGGTGTCGATCGCCGACGGGGCGCGCCAGCTCTCGGACGGCTCGGCCAAGCTCTCCGACGGGGTCGGCCAGGCGGCCACCGGGTCGACGAAGCTGGCCGACGGGCTGGGGCAGTTGGCGTCCGGCAGCGACCAGCTCGTCGCGAACTCCGGACGCCTCACCTCCGGCGCGCGCCAGCTCTCCGACGGCCTCGCCCAACTCAAGGCCGGCACGGACGCCATGCCCGGCCAGCTGGGTCAGCTCTCCTCCGGCGCGAACCAGCTCGCGGACGGCGTCGGGCAGGTGGCCGGCGGCCTGAAGGCGTACGCCGGGGGCGTCCGGCAGTATGTGTCCGGGGTGCGGGAGTACGGCGCTGGCGTCGACCGGTACACCGACGGCGTCGCGACGTATGTGGGTGGGGTGAACCAGCTTCTCGACCCGATCATCTCGGCCGTGGAGAGCCTGCCGGATCTGTCGTCGATCCTGCCCCAGCTGCACGAGTGGGCGCTGCGGCTGCCGGACATCGCCACGTCGATCGACCGTCAGGTGCAGGCCATCGCGCCGCGCCTCAAGGAGCTCATCCGCAGTAGCCAGCAGCTTTCCGCGGGGGCGTCGACGCTGTCGACGCGGGCGGACGCGCACGCCGCCGAGGTGCGCCAGTTGGCGTCCGGGAGCGGGGTCGCGTGCCCGGTCTCGCTCCAGGACGTCCAGGGCGGCTGCGCGGCGTTCGCCGCCGGCGTCAAGGCGGCCGGGCAGGAGGCGCTCGGCGGGGCGTCCGGGCTGAGCAAGCAGGCCGACGCCCTCGTCGCCAAGGGCGAGGCCGTCGGGACGGACGCCGACCAGCTCGTCGCCGCCATCGAGCAGGCCCAGCGGGCATCGGCGGCCTTCGCCAAGAACGCTCCCGACTACCGGGATCGCTACCTCGCCATCGAGAAGCAGCTGCAGGGCGGGCCGTCGCAGAGCCAACTGCTGGGCTCGCTGAAGCAGCTCCGGGCGGGCGGCGACCAGCTCGTCTCGGGCGGCACGCAGCTCGACCAGGGGGCCGGGAAGCTGGCCGCCGGGGCGGACCAGCTCGCCTCCGGCGCCGACCGGCTCGCCGCCGGGGCGGACGCCCTCGGCTCGGGCGCACGTCGCCTCGCGGACGGTGTCCGCAAGCTCGTCGACGGCCTGGGAGCCCTCTCGACCGGCGTCGGACGCCTCGCGGACGGCGCCGCGCAGCTCTCCTCGGGCCTCGACCAGTACGCGGCGGGCGTCGCGAAGGTCTCCGGGGGCATCCGGCAGAGCGCCGACGGGGCGGGCGCCCTCGCCAACGGCCTGGGGGACGCCGCGAAGGGCGCCGACCGGCTCGCCTCCGGCGCGGGCAAACTGGCGGACGGCGTCGCCAGCGGCGCCAAGCAGATCCCGAGCTACGACAAGGCCGAACGCGAGAACCTGGCGAAGGTCGTCGCGCAGCCGATCTCGCGCACCGGCCTGGACGCCCTCGTGACGCCCCGCCTCGCTCTTGCCTCGCTGCTGCTCGTGCTCGCCCTGTGGCTGGGGGCGGCGGCGACGTTCGGCGTCCTCAAGCCGGTCGACGAGGAGAACGCCTACAGCGGCGCGCCGACCTCCCGGCTCGTGGGCTGGGCTCTGCTGCCCGGCATGGCGATCGTGGGCGCGCAGGGGCTGCTGCTGGCGGTGATCGGCCAGGTCGCCCTGCGGCTGCCGTTCGCGACGAGCGCCGCCATCGCGGGGGTGCTCGTGCTGGCGGGCGTCGTGTTCGCGGTCGCCAACCACGCGCTCGTCGCGTGGTGGGGCACCTGGGGACGCCTCGCCTCCCTAGCGTTGCTGCTGCTCGGCCTGGTCCCGGCGCTGAGCGCGGCGGCCCCCGGTTGGCTCGTCGCGCTGCGCCCGCTGTCTCCCGTCGCGCCGGCCCTGGACGCCGTCCGCGAGATCGCGACGGGCCACTCGCCCGCCCTCGCGCTGCTGGCCTTGCTGGGCTGGGGAGCGGTCGCGCTGCTGGCGAGCTGGCTGGCGATCGCCCGGTCGCGGACCGTGCCGGCGTCCACGCTGGTCGAGGCGGGCTGAGTCGGCGGGCCGAGGCGGCGGGCTGATCCGGCCAGCGGGCGCCAGGGGTCGACCGGCCCCCGCTGGGTCAGGGCTTGCCCGATCCGTCCTTGTCGGCGGGCGGTTCGAGCTGCTGGGCCGAGCGCCGCGCCGCTGCCCGCAGCGCGACGGCGCGGGCGAAGTCGGCCTGGGTCGGCATGCCGTAGGCCCGGGCGGTGGTGTCGTGCAGTTCCGTGACGTACCGCTGGAGGCGTCCGGAGAATTGCCGGGCGATCTCGCCCGGCTGGGGCCGCATGGGGTTGCCGAAGACGATATGCACATCCGGACGCCCCGGCACGGGCACCGACGCCGTCGACGGCATCGCGGCGTACGCGCCCACGAGCGCGATCGGGAGCACCTGCACGTCGTGGCTGATCGACAGCCCCGCCACGCCGGCGGTGAACCGCGCCATCGCGCCGGTACGGCTGCGGGTGCCCTCGGGGAAGATCAGCAGCGGGACGCCGTCGTCGAGCAGCCGGCCCGACATGCCCCGGTGCGCCCGCGCGCGCATGCCGCCGCGGTCGATCGGGTAGGCGTTGAAGAACAGCCGCGTGCCCATCGACTTCACCTTCTTGGTGAAGAAGTAATCGGCCGCGGCGCCGGCCGCGAGGTTCTTCGACAGCCGGCGGGGCAGCGCGCCGTAGATCAGGGTCGTGTCGAGATGCGAGGAATGGTTCGCGATGGCGATGAAGGGCGCCTTCACGGCGGTCAGGTTGCGCCGGCCATGGATGTGCACCGTCAGCGCCGACCAGATGTACGGCTTCATGACGAGGTGCTGCGCCAGCATCCGGCCGAAGCCCTGGACCGGCGCCGAGTACCGGCCGAGATCGTCGTCGCTCACTCCACGCTCCTTGTCACAGACGCTTCATTCTGCCCGAGGGTGCCCGCGCCACGCACGGTCACGCCCGGCTCCTGGTCAGGACGCGCGACACCCAGCGCACCACCGGACGCGGCGCGAGCGTCAGGCCCAGCGCCCCCGCCTTCCACAGCGGCGTCGGGATGGACACGACCTTCCCCTTGTCGGCGTCGGCGAGCGCCAACGCGGCGAGCCGGTCGGCGTCCACCCACAGCCACGACGGGATCGCCGACGTCTTGATCTCCGCCCGCTCGTGGAACTCGGTCGCCACCCAACCGGGGCACAGCGCGGTCACGGTGACCCCGCTGCCGTGCAGCTCGTTCGCCAGCCCCTCGGAGTAGACCTTCGAGTAGGCCTTGACCGGCGAGTAGCCGCCCTGGGCGATGAACGCCGAGATCGACGACACGTTGATGATGCGCCCGTGCCCGCGCGCCTTCATCGCCCGGCCGGCCGCCCCGCCGAGCACCAGCACCGCCAGCCCCATGACGTCGAGAGCGCGCTCGTGCTCGGAGTAATCGGCGTCCAACAAGGTCGAATGCAGCCCGAAGCCCGCGTTGTTGATGAGCAACTCGATCGGCGCGTCCTGGCTCTCCAGGCGCGCGGCCACCCGGTCGACGTCGGCCTTCTTCGCCAGATCGGCGGTCAGGGCCTCGACCCGGACGCCGTGCTTCGCCGACAACTCCGCGGCCGTGGCCTCCATACGAGCCGTGTCGCGCGCGACGATCACGACGTCGTCGCCGCGCGCCGCCAGCGCCCGGACGAGCGCGGCGCCGATGCCCGAGGTTCCGCCCGTCACCAATGCTGTAGCCACGGCGTTCACACTACCGCCGAGCACCCGCGACGCCTACGCCTCGGGATTCCTCCCGGCCGCCACGACCGCCCGCACGACGGTCTTCACGACCTCGTTCGGCTCGGGGAGCCCCGGCGGCAGGTGGACGAACCCGACCCGCGCCCCCGACCCCTCCAGCGCGCGCAGCGCCGTGTACAGCACGGCGTTGCACACGTAGCGGCCCGCCGAATCGGACGCCTCCGCGGCCACCCCCGACTCCGCCAGCGCCGTCAGGATCGCCTCGGTCGGCAGCGTCGCCTGAAGCGTCGCCGGGCCGTCGGCGTCCACC
>CALMAD010000301.1 GCA_937859105.1 uncultured Propionibacteriaceae bacterium | reverse complement strand
GAGTCGTCGAACCCCACCACCCGGACGTCCGCGGGCACCCGGTAGCCGGCCTCGCTCAGCACCCGCATGGCCCCGGCCGCCATCAGGTCGGACGCCGCGAAGATGCCGTCCAGATCGGGGGACGCCTCCAGCAGCTCCCGCGCGGCCGTGCGGCCGCCGGCGTCCGTGAAGTTGCCGTGCGCGACGCCGGCCGGCTCGAGGCCGGCCTCGGCGAGGGCGTCCAGGAAACCCTGCTGACGCTGCCGTCCGGCGGGCATATCCATCGCGCCGGTGATCGTGGTGATGCGCCGGCAGCCTTGCCCGATCAGGTGCCGGGTCGCGACCTGCGCGGCCTGCACCGAGTCGACGTCGACGTACGGCAGGCCCCCGACGCCCGGGTCGCCGATGAACACCACCGGCTGGGTGAGCCGGGAGGTGGCCCGGGCGAGGTCCGTGCCGTGGTGCGAGACGATCACCGCCCCGTCGATGCGGCCGCTGGTCAGGTAGCTCAGCATCGTCTCGGCGGGCTGGCCCGGCTTGCTCATGGCGAGCACCACCTGGGCGTCGTGGTCGGTGAACGCCGACACGACCCCGTGGTACACCGAGGCGAAGAACGGGTCGGAGAACACGCGCAGGTCCGTCTCCGGCACGAGGACGCCGAGCACCCCCGACCGCTTGGTGACCAGCATCCGGGCCGCCTGGTTCGGGGCGTAGCCGAGGTCGACGACGGCGCGGGTCACCGCGTCCCTCGTCTCCTGGCTGACGAGCGCGCCGCCGTTGATCGCCCGGGACGCCGTCGCGCGCGAGACGCCGGCGGCCCGCGCGACGTCCTCCAGCGTGGGGGCCCCGGTGACGTTCCCGTTCGCGCCCCCGGGACGCCCGTCGTCAGTGCTCACCGCTCACTCCTCACCCCTGAGGGTCGCCGGACGCGACGACCCTCGCGAACCAGGCCGCGGAGTCCTTGGGGTACCGGACGCCGTCGTCAGCCACCCGCACCAGCCCGAACCGTTTCTCGAAGCCGGCGGCCCACTCGAAGTTGTCGAGGAGGGACCACACGAAGTATCCCCGAATGTCGGCCCCCTCGGCGCGGGCGTCCGCGACGGCGGTGAGGTGGTCGCGGAGGTAGGCGATGCGGTCGGCGTCGTGGACCGCGCCGTCGGCGTCCACCTCGTCGGGCATGGCCGCCCCGTTCTCGGTGACGTACAGCGGCAGGCCGGCCGGGCCGGTGTACTCGCGGTGCAGCCGCACGAGCATGCGGCGGAAGCCGTCGGGGTCGACCTCCCACCCCATCTCGGTGGTGGGGAGCCCCCGCGGGATCTCGACCAGCCCGGGGGCGGTGATCGCGGGGGTGAGCGGCACCCCCGGACGGCTGCCGACCTGCTGCGTCGAGTAGTAGTTGATGCCCAGGAAGTCGATCGGCGCGGCGATGAGCGCCAGGTCGCCCTCCCGGACGACCTCGGCCGGCCAGTCGGCCCCCGCGTCGGCGACGACGTCGTCGGGGTAGGCGCCCCGGAACAGCGGGTCGGCGAACAGCCGCAGGTTCGTGCCGTCGGAGCGGCGGGCCACGTCGACGTCGGCGGCGCTCGCCGGGTCGGCCGGGTACGCCGGGGTGTGGTTCAGCACGATGCCGACCTTCCGGACGCCCGCTTCCCGCAGCGCCCGCATGCCCAGCCCGTGGGCGAGCAGGAGGTGATGGGCGGCGACGAACGCCTCGCGGTGGCTCGTGTGCCCGGGGGCGTGCACGCCCGCCCCGTACCCGAGAACCGAGGGGCACCACGGCTCGTTCAGCGTCGCGAAATGGGTGACCCGGTCGCCCAGCGCCGCGTGCACCGCGACCGCGTACTCGGCGAACCTGGACGCGGTGTCGCGCGCCAGCCAGCCGCCGGGGATCGAGCTGGGCAGGTCCCAGTGGAACAGGGTCAGCCACGGGTCGATGCCGCGCTGCAGCAGGGCGTCGACGAGCCGGTCGTAGAAGCCCAGCCCGGCGCGGTTCAGGCGGCCGTCGGCGTGCAGCACGCGGGGCCACGACACCGAGAAGCGATAGGCGCTCACGCCGAGGCCGGCCATGATCTCCACGTCGTCGGCCCAACGGCGGTAGTGGTCGACGCCGCGGCGTCCGTCGTCGCCGTGCGCGATCGCGCCCGGCGTGAGGCAGAAGTCGTCCCAGATCGACGGCTCGCGGCCGTCGGCGTCCGGGGCGCCCTCGACCTGAAAGGCGGCGGTCGCCGTGCCCCAGACGAACCCCGCGTCGAACACCCGCCTCACCCCTTCACCGCGCCGGCCATGATGCCGGAGACCAGTTGCTTGCCGGCGATCACGAAGAGCAGCAGCAGCGGCAGCGTCGCCATGACGACGCCGGACATGATGAGCGACATGTCCTTGAAATGCGTCGACTGCAGCAACTGCAGCGCGACGGGCAGCGTCGGGTTCGACGGCCCGAGGATGATGAAGGGCCAGAAGAACTGCGTCCAGCTCGCCACGAACGTGAACAGGGCGAGCATCGCCGCGGCGGGCCGGGCGGCGGGGAGGGCGACGTGCCAGAACGTCCGGATCATCGAGCAGCCGTCCACCCGGGCGGCCTCGATGAGCTCGTAGGGGAGCGCCTCCTCCAGGTACTGCGTCATCCAGAAGACCCCGAACGCGTTCACCATGCCGGGCACGATCACGGCGATGAGCTGGCCGGTCCAGCCGAGGTGGGCCATCACGATGAACAGCGGGACGACCCCGAGCTGCGCCGGGATCGCCATCGTGCCCACGATGAACGCCAGCAGCACCGGACGCCCGCGGAACCGCAGCTTCGCGAACGAGAACCCGGCGAGCGTCGAGAAGAACACCACCGACACCGACACGACGACCGCCACGAAGATCGAGTTCAGCATGGCCGACCAGAACCCGATGTCGGCGTCGAGCACGCGCCGCACGTTCTCCACGAGGTGGCCCTGCGGGATCAGCGACGGGATCGGGTGCATCGCGATCATCGGCGCCGTCGACGACGCGAGCAGGAACGCGAAGTACAGCGGGTACGCCGAGATCGCGATCACGGCGACGAGGATCCCGTACGTCACCCACCCCGGACGCCGCTGGCCCTGGGCCAGGCGACCGCCGCGTCCCGTGCGGCTCGCCGTCGTCTTCCCGGACGCCGCCCGCGCCTTCGCGCGCTCGTTCGCCCTCGCGGCCGCCCGGGCCGCGCCCTTGCCCGCCAACTGGTGGACCATGCCGACCGAGCTCATCGCGCGACCCCCTTGCGGTTGCGGTTCTTTCGGCGCGGGTTCACCGCGCCCGAGGACGCGATGCGCCTCGTCAGGCCGAAGTTGAGCAGCGCGATGGCGACGATCAGCAGGAAGAGCAGCCACGCGACCGCGGACGCCCGCCCCAGCTGCTTCTGGGCGCCCCAGCCGAGCTCGTACATGTACATCGTCACCGTCATCCACTGCCGGCTGTTGCCGCCGAGGCCCACGCTGTCGTACATGCGGGGCTCGTCGAAGATCTGGAGGCCGCCGATGGTCGACGTGATCACCACGAAGATGATCGTGGGCCGCAGCATCGGCAGCGTGACGTGGAAGAAGGCCTGCAGCCGGGACGCCCCGTCGACGATCGCCGCCTCGATGATGTCGCGCGGGATCGCCTGCAGGGCGGCGAGCACGATCAGGGTGTTGTAGCCGGTCCAGCGGAAGTTCACCATCGTCGCGATCGCGAGGTGGCTCGGCAGGACGTCGCGGTGCCAGCCGATCGGGTCGAGCCCGGCGCCGGTCAGCACCGCGTTGATCATGCCGGACTGGTCGGCGAACATCTGCCCGAAGATCAGGGAGACCGCGACGGGCGCGACCACGTACGGGAGCAGCACGCCCATCCGCCAGAACGTCTTCGCCCGCAGGTTCGCGTCGAGCACCGCGGCCAGCGCGATCGCGCAGATGACCTGGGGCACCGAGCTGAGCAGGAAGATGCTGATCGTGTTGCGCAGCGCCACGTAGAAGCGCGGGCTGTTGAGGACGAACGCGAAGTTCTCCAGCCCGACCGGCCCGAGGTCGCCGCGGATCAGCGAGTACTGCCGCAGCGACACGTACGCCGTGTAGAGCAGCGGGAACAGGCCGGTGATCGCGAACAGGACGAAGAACGGCGCGATGTACAGGTACGGGGCCGACCGGACGTCGAAGCGGCTGAGCCGCTGCCTCCAGGTGAGCCCCCCGGACGCCCCCGGCGTGGGCTGGGGGGCGGTGATGGTGGCCATGACACTCCTTCGCGTTCGTTCCGGGTGGGTTCGCGCCCGATCCGGGCCCG
>CALMAD010000300.1 GCA_937859105.1 uncultured Propionibacteriaceae bacterium | reverse complement strand
CTTCCGATCTCCGGGGGAGTGGGCGGGGGTGTTGATGAAGACGGCCTCAAGCTCGCCGTCGCCGGTCTCGATCATGATGCTGCAGGGGGCGTCGCGGTCGCCGTGCTTGACCATGTTCGCGGTGGCCTCGGTGACGACCTTGCCGAGGGTCTCGCGGACCGACTCGGGCAGGGCGGCCAGGTCGGCGTCGACGTGGGCGGACGCGCGGAACCCGTTGTCGGTGAGCTCGGCCAGCCGGCGGTCGAGCACCTCTTCGAGCGAGCTGATCTGCCACGGCGAGTGCGGCAACTCGTTGTCGGGCTCGTTGCGGCGCAGCGTCTCCATCATGCCGCGCAGGTCGCGCATCGAGCGCCGGCCGGCGGCGACGATGTAGTCGAGGTCGGCCACCATGAGCGGGTCGTCGACGCCGCGCAGCTTCGCCTGCTCGGCGCGGAGGATGATCGAGGTCATCCCGTACGCGATCGTGTCGTGCAGGTCTCGCGCGATGGTCCGCCGCTGCGACCGGACGGCCGCGACGCGCTCCGCGCGGAGACGCTTTCGCTCAGCCGTGAGGGCTCGAATGGCCTCCCCGACGATCCAAAAGAGACCGATCAGGAATCCCCACAGGAGCACGCCGTTGAGGAGTTGATCCCACTGAAAAGGGGTGCCCGTTTCGATCATCGACAGGACCGGCAGGTACCAGAGTGTCAGCAGCAACCGCAGCGCCCGCGCACCCCGTGCGCCGGCGCTGATGATCGGGACAGCCACGGCGAAGGCGCCCCAGCGGGGGACGTTAGCGGGGTCGAGCATCAACGTGGTGATGGCGATCCCTACCATCAGGCTTCCGACGACGGGGAAGCGACCGACCACCGCAGCGCCGACACATGCCATGAACTCGAGGGCCCAACCGGCCGGATCGTTGAGGTACATAGGGAGGAACATGACGATCGGGATCATCAGCAGCGCCCCCGCCACCGCCTCCAGCACCCCCGGACGCAGGCTGGGCAGACGCTGGATCAGGTCGCTGATCCGCCCACGCCGTCGCGGGGTTTCCGGAGGGGTCACACGGCGATTATCGCATGCGTACTGCCCTATTTCCTCGGGCGTCCTCGTCCGTGCTCAGGGGAGTCAGTGGCCGCCGTCACGCCCGGCGTTGCCAGGCCGCCTCCAGCCCCTGCGCGACGAACCCCAGGGCCTGGTTGATCGCGAGCATGTGCGTGTTCTCGACCGCGTTCCAGGTGTGCACGCGCTGGGCGGCAGGGTTCGCCTCCACGAGCGCGGTCAGGTTGGCGGCCTTGGCGAGCATGCCGAGCCGGCGTCCGCGGTGATCGCCATGGACGAGCGTGTCCTCCTGCCAGACCCCCGTCGGGTGGTGGTGCGGCCAGAGCAGCTCGGTGTAGGCGGCCAGGTCGCCGGTGGGCCGGTGCAGGACGGCGGTCGTCACGGCCCGTTCCCCGGCCGCGAGGCGTCCGTCGTCGTGCGCCCGGACGCGGTCGGCGTCCCAGTGCTCCTCTTCGATCTCCAGCCCGGCCGACGGGACGTCCACGCTCATGCGGGCCCGCAGGGCCGCGAGCGGGCCGAGGTGCTCCTCGGGCGTCCGGCCGACCCACTGCAGCAGCTCGTAGTCGGGGCCGGCGTGCCGAGCGGCGTCGCGCCGCCAGGTGGCCAGGTCCGCGTGCCAGTGCGGGACATCGGGGAGCAGCCGCAGGATCGAGTACCGCTCGGCTTGTTCGAGCACGAAGCCGCGGTTCCGCGCGAAGGACGCCGCGGCGTGCCGCCCGTCGATCGTGCCGGCGCCGGACTTCGCCGTCAGCGATCCCGGCGAGCCGGGGAGCGCCGCGGGGTGGAAGCTGGCGGTCGTCCAGACGGTGCGGCCGCGGGCGGCGAGGTCCGCGGCGACGTGGTCGAACAGCCGGCGTCCGATGCCCTGCCCGCGCGCGCTGGGTCGCACGACGAGGGCGACGTCGGCGGACGTCCGGTTGTCGGCGAGAGGCACGTGGGCCGTCGCCCCGGCGAGCACCTCGTCGGGCCGGACGCCCGCCGGGTCGGTCCCGGCCCGGACCGCCGCCCAGCAGAGCTTCGCCCGGTATGCCTGGTGGGCGTACTGCGCGGCGTAGCTTTCGGGGGTGTCGTCGAAGTCGGTGTGGCCGTAGGCGTCGTGGTGGTGCTCGTTCGCCGCCTGGACGCGCCCCTGCAGCAGCGCCGACGGCTCCGCCTCCTCCTCGGGTAACGGGTACCAGGTGGATGTCCACGTCCATGGGCACATCCTGCCCGATGAGCGCACCCGGCGCGTCAGGCGGCGGGCGAGGGGACGAGCGCGCACAAGGTCTCGGACGTGCCGCCCTCAACCCGGACGTCCGCCAACTCGTCACCCCTCGTCGGACCGCGGTTGATGATCGCCAGCGGCCGGCCCTGCTTCTTCACGTGGCGAGCGAACCGGAGCCCCGACATGACCGTGAGCGACGATCCGGCCACGACGAGCACCTCGGCCGAGTCGACGAGCGCGTAGGCGTCGGCGACCCGCTGCCGCGGCACCGACTCCCCGAAGAACACGACGTCGGGCTTCAGGACGCCCCCGCACCGCTCGCAGCCGCCCACGACGAAGTCGTGCCAGCGGTCGACCTCGGCGTCCCCGTCGGGCCGCAGCTCGGCCGTGCCGGCCGGGATCGTGCCGGCGACCTCGGGATTCGCCTCCTCCAGCCGCCTCTGCAGCCGGGCCCGCCCGGAGAGGTCGCCGCAGGTGAGGCAGATCACGCGGTCGATGCGGCCGTGCAGCGCCAAGACGCCGCGCGACCCGGCCGCCTCGTGCAGCCCGTCCACGTTCTGCGTGAGGACGCCCACCCCCAGGTGCGCGAGGGCACGGTGCCCGGCGTTCGGCTGCGCCTGCCCGAAGCTGCGCCAGCCCTGCATGGAGCGGGCCCAGTAGCGGCGCTGGTTCTCGACGTCGCCGACGAACTCCGAATACAGCATCGGGTTCGCGGGCGGCGCGGACGGCCCGCGGTAGTCGGGTATGCCCGAGTCGGTGGACACGCCCGCCCCGGTCAGGCAGACCCACGTGCGGCCGTCGAGCAGGGCGCGGAGATCGTCGATGTCGCACACGGGTCGAGCCTACCTTCCGCCCCCGGACGCCGCCGCGCGGCTCAGCGGTGGGGGTAGGTGGCCAGGTCGATGCCGGCGACGGCCCAGGCGGACGGGGCGTCCGAGCGCAGCTCGACGGCGACCACGCGGTCGTCGGCGACGGCGTCCGGGAGCGGCAGGCGCACCGTCTCGAAGCCCGCGCCGACCTCGGTCGGCGCCAGGTCGATCGTCGCGCCGGACGCCGTGGTCAGCCGGGTTTGCAGGGTGCCGGCCCCGGCGAGCGGGGCCAGGTGGACGACGAGGCCGTAGGCGTCCGGGACGTTCGTCGCGAAGCTCGCCGACCCGCCGGCGGCCGCCTTCGAGCGCCGGCTCTACGACGCGTCGG
>CALMAD010000299.1 GCA_937859105.1 uncultured Propionibacteriaceae bacterium | reverse complement strand
GAGCAGGACGAGGCCGACGACGACGGCCAGCCAGTCCTCGTTGACGGAGAACTTGCCGGCCCCGTCCGGGGCCGCGGAGTCTTCGGCGACGCGCTGCGCGGCGCCGTCGACGGATTGCGAAAATGACATGAGGATTTCCTTCTCGAAAGCCCCGGCCCAGCGGACGGGGCGGTGGGTGTGCAGGTGCGGAAGGGCGCGCGACAGCGCGCGGCGTCAGCAGATGACGACGCGCTCAGCGCGAGAGATGGTGGGCCTGAGGCGGCCCGGGTTCAGCCGGCGAGCGCGGTCAGCGGCAACAACAACACGGACACGTCGCCATTCCCGGCACCCGCACGAGGCGTGCGGCGTCGGACGAACGGGATTCCGTGCGGCGCTCCATCAGGAAAGATCCTTCGGCTGGGATGATCCGACCCGGAACGGGTCGTTGGTCACGGTAGCGTAACGACGCGTCCGCGGAGCCTATTCCGCCCACTCTACGGACGCCTCCGTCGGACGCCCCCGCGGCCTCAGGCGCGCAGCGCCTCCTGCTGCAGGCGGGTCAACTCGGCGCAGCCCGCCGTGCCCAGGTCGAGCAGGCGGTCGAGCAGGGCCCGATCGAACGGCTCCCCCTCGGCGGTGCCCTGCACCTCGACGAGACGCCCGTCGCCGGTGCACACGATGTTCATGTCGACGTCGGCCCGCGAATCCTCCTCGTACGGCAGGTCGAGCAGCGCGGCGCCGTCGATCACCCCCACCGACACGGCCGCCACCGACCCCTTCAGCGGCTCGCCGGCGAGGAGCCGGCGCGCGCGCAGCCACTCCACAGCGTCCGCCAGCGCGACGTACGCGCCCGTGATGGACGCCGTGCGCGTGCCGCCGTCGGCCTGCAGCACGTCGCAGTCGATCACGATCGTGTTCTCGCCGAGCGCCCTGTAGTCGATGACGGCGCGCAGCGCGCGCCCGATCAGCCGGCTGATCTCGTGCGTGCGGCCGCCCACCCGGCCCTTGCGCGACTCGCGGTCGCTGCGCGTGTTGGTGGAGCGCGGCAGCATCTCGTACTCGCTCGTCACCCAGCCCAGCCCCGAGCCCTTGCGCCAGCGCGGGACGCCCTCGGTGACGGACGCCGCGACCAGCACCCGCGTGCGCCCGAACTCGACGAGCACCGAACCCTCCGCATGGTCGAGCCACCCCCGCGTGAGCCGGACGTCGCGAAGCTGGTCGAAGGCGCGGCCGTCCGCGCGGGTGATCGTCATGGGTTTCACCCTAGCGACCGGGCCGGACACGATTCCAAACGGACGCCGCCGGCGCCGGGCGTCCGACGCCGGGATGATCCCGCCCCTACCCGCCGAAGCGCACCGGCACCGGGGCGGCGAAGACCTGCTCGGCGTAAAGCTGTTTGATTTCGTGGCGGGTCATGCCGG
>CALMAD010000298.1 GCA_937859105.1 uncultured Propionibacteriaceae bacterium | reverse complement strand
CGCCTCTGAACGCGGGACGCCGCGGCCGTCGGCCCGCGATAGGTGGGTCCCCGTGGTCGACACCGTTGCGCAAGCGCTGAACACCCCCGACGAAGAGCAGCCCTGGGCGGCGCTCGGGCTCAAGGCCGACGAGTACGCCCGGATCCGGGAGATCCTGGGTCGGCGTCCGACCGGCTGCGAGCTCGCCATGTACTCCGTGATGTGGTCCGAGCACTGCTCGTACAAGTCGAGCAAGGTGCACCTGGCGCGGTTCGGCGTGCTGGGCAAGAACACCCCGCGCGGGCCGCTGCTGGCCGGCATCGGCGAGCAGGCCGGCGTCGTCGACGTGGGCGGCGACTGGGCGGTGACGTTCAAGATCGAGTCCCACAACCATCCGAGCTACGTCGAGCCGTACCAGGGCGCGGCGACCGGGGTGGGCGGTATCGTCCGCGACATCCTGGCGATGGGCGCGCGGCCGATCGGCGTGATGGATCCGCTGCGCTTCGGCCCGCTGGACGCCCCCGACACGGCCCGCGTCCTGCCGGGCATCGTGGCCGGCGTCGGCGGCTACGGCAACTGCCTCGGCCTGCCGAACATCGGCGGCGAGGTCGTCTTCGACCCCACGTACTACGGAAATCCCCTGGTCAACGCGCTGTGCGTGGGCGTCCTGAAGCACGATGACCTGCACCTGGCGCTGGCGTCCGGGGCGGGCAACAAGGTCATCATGTACGGGGCCGCGACGGGCGGCGACGGCATCGGCGGGGCGTCCATTCTGGCGTCGGAGACGTTCGACGCCGACGGCCCGGCGAAGCGGCCGAGCGTGCAGGTGGGCGACCCGTTCATGGAGAAGCTGCTCATCGAGTGCACGCTCGAGCTGTTCGAGGCGGGCATCATCACCGGCATCCAGGACTTCGGGGCGGCGGGCATCTCGTGCGCGACGTCCGAGCTGGCGAGCGCCGGGGACGGCGGCATGCACGTCGACCTCGATCTCGTGGAGCTGCGCGACCCGACGCTCGCGCCCGAGGAGATCCTCATGAGCGAGAGCCAGGAGCGCATGATGGCGGTCGTCCGGCCGGGAGACGTGGACGAGTTCCTGCGCATCTGCGCGAAGTGGGACGTGCTGGCGACCGTGATCGGCGAGGTCATCCCCGGCGACCGCCTGCTCATCGACTGGCACGGCGAGCGGGTCGTCGACGTGGATCCGAAGACCGTGGCGCACGAGGGCCCGGTGTACGAGCGTCCGGTGGAGCGTCCGGCGTGGCAGGACGCGCTGATCGCCGACGCCTCCACCGGCCTGGAGCGGGCGACCGACGGCGGCGACCTGGCCGGGCAGGTGCTCCAGCTCGTGTCGTCGCCGAACCTGTGCGACAAGTCGTGGGTCACCGACCAGTACGACCGCTACGTGCGGGGCAACTCCGTGCTCGCGCAGCCCGAGAACGCGGGCATGTTGCGCATCGACGAGTCGTCCGGCCTGGGCATCGCCCTCGCGACGGACGCCAACGGCCGCTACTGCCTGCTCGACCCGTACGCCGGCGCGCAACTGGCCCTGTGCGAGAGCTACCGCAACGTCGCCGTCTCCGGCGCGCAGCCCGTCGCGATCACCGACTGCCTGAACTTCGGCTCGCCGGAGGATCCGGCCGTCATGTGGCAGTTCTCGCAGGCGATCGATGGCCTCATCGAGGGCTGCCAGGCCCTCGGGACGCCGGTGACCGGCGGCAACGTCAGCTTCTACAACCAGACCGGCGACCAGAACATCCTGCCGACGCCCGTCATCGGCATGCTGGGCGTGATCGACGACGTCGCCGACCGGACGCCCCTGGGCTTCGCCCAGCCCGGCGACGCGGTCGTGCTGCTCGGCGACACGCGCGACGAGCTCGACGGCTCGGCGTGGGCGGGCGTCATCCACGATCACCTCGGCGGGCGTCCGCCGCGGCCCGACTTCGCGGCCGAGCAGGCGCTGGCCGGCGTCCTGATCGAGGCGTCCCAGCAGGGGACCCTCACCAGCGCGCACGACCTGTCCGAGGGCGGGCTCGCGCAGGCGCTCGCCGAATCCTGCCTGCGCGGACGCCTCGGCGCGCGCGTCGTCCTCCCCGTCGCGGACGCCACGGTGGCGCTCTTCAGCGAGTCCGCCGCGCGGGCGCTGGTCTCGCTGCCCCGCGAGGGGGTGGACGCCTTCGCCGCGCGCTGCGCGGCCGCCGGGGTGCCCATGGCCGTGCTGGGCGAGGTGACCGAGCAGCCGGAGCTCGCCGTCGAGGGGCTGTTCTCGCTGCCGCTCGCCGAGATCCGGGACGCCTGGTCCGTCACCATCCCCGCCGCGATGGGCCGCTGACGTGCCGGACGACCCGGCCGCCCGGCCGGCCGCGGCGTCCGATGCTCTCGGCCGCCTGACGGCCGCGGACACCTCCTGGATGACCACGGCCCACTGGATCGGCCTGGCCACCCACTGGGTCGGGCCGCTGCTCGTGCTGCTGACGGTGGGGCAGCGGCGGCCGCGCGTCCGGGCGGAGGCGGTCGAGTCGCTCAACTGGGAGATCACCGTCGCCGTCGGGCTGGCCGTCGCCATGCTGCTGATGCCGACGGGGCTGGGGTGGTCGGCGGCCCTGCTCGTCGTGCTGTGCTCGATCGGGTTCCACCTGCGCGGGGCGGCGGTCGCCTCCGAGGGACGCCCCTTCCATTACCCGGTCGCCCTGCGGCTGGTGCGCTGAGTCACGCCCCCCGGCGCCCCGCCCGGACCCCCACGCGCGCAGACCCCGCTGTGACAAGGTGTCTCGCGCGACACGCTGGCGACCGCATCGCGGACTTAGCACTCCTGTAACACGGTTGTGCGAGAGTCGGACCACCTCGATCCGCGTGCGCGCGGATCTTTGCGCGAAAGGACCCCGCCTCCGTATGGACGCCTTCTCCGATTTTCTCTCCACGCTCGACAGTTTGGTGTGGGGACCCTTCTTCCTGATTCCCCTCCTGCTCGGTACCGGACTGTGGCTGACGATTCGCCTGTCCGGTCTGCAGTTCCGCAAGCTCGGGTCGGCGCTCCGGCTCGCCCTGATCGACCGCTCCGATGAGGGCGTCGAGTCCGACCACGGCGACATCCCGCAGTACCAGGCCCTCACCACCGCCCTCGCGGCGACGGTCGGCACGGGCAACATCGTCGGCGTGGCGACGGCCTTGTCCGTCGGCGGCCCCGGCGCCCTGTTCTGGATGTGGGTGACCGGCCTGCTCGGCATGGCCAGCAAGTACTCCGAGGCGTTCCTCGCCGTCCGGTTCCGCCACCGCGACGTGAGCGGCGAGGTCACCGGCGGCCCGCAGTACTACCTGAAGGACGGCATCGGCGGAAAGTTCGGCACCTTCCTCGCCACGTTCTTCTCGATCGCCGCGGTCATCGCCACGTTCGGCATCGGCAACGGCACGCAGGCCAACTCGATCGCCGGCAACGTGGAGAACAGCTTCGGCGTCCCGACGTGGATCACCGGCGTCGTGATGACGATCATCACCCTCGTGGTGCTGGTCGGCGGCATCAAGTCGATCGGCCGCGTGACGGCGGCGTTCGTGCCGGTCATGATCATCCTGTACGTGGGCGCGTCGCTCGTGTTGCTCGGCATGAACCTGCCGGCGATCCCGGGCGCGTTCGAGCAGGTGTTCAGCCAGGCGTTCACCGGCAGCGCTGCGACCGGCGGGTTCATCGGGTCGACCATCATGATCGCCGTCCAGATGGGCGTGGCCCGCGGCATCTTCTCCAACGAGTCCGGCATGGGCTCGGCGGCCATCGCGGCCGCCGCGGCGAAGACGAGCCACCCGGCGCGCCAGGGCCTGGTCTCCATGACCCAGACCTTCATCGACACGATCATCGTCGTGACCATGACGGGCCTGGTGCTCGTCATCACCGGCCAGTGGGCGGGCGGCAAGGCCAGCGCGTCCATCCTCACCTCGAAGGCGTTCGACGCCGGCCTGGGCGTGAGCTGGGGCCACTACATTGTGACGATCGCGCTGGTCATGTTCGCCTACTCCACGATCCTCGGCTGGTGCTACTACGGTGAACGCAACATCGAGAAGCTCTTCGGACGCCGGTTCGTCATGCCCTACCGCGTCGTGTTCTCGCTCATCGTCTACGTCGGCTGCGTCACGTCGCTCGACGTCGTCTGGACGTTCTCCGACCTCGCGAACGGCCTCATGGCCGCGCCGAACCTGATCGGCCTGCTGATCATGTCGGGGCTCATCGCGCGCGAGACGAAGTACTACCTCGACCACGACCCGCACCTGCGCGCCAACAAGGACCAGGTGGACGACTTCATGGTCGGCCGGCCCGGCGCGATCGACGCCCACTGGGACGCCGTCAAGCACGAGTCCAACCACCGCTGACACCCTGGCCAGCGCCCCCGTCCGCTCCGGCGG
>CALMAD010000297.1 GCA_937859105.1 uncultured Propionibacteriaceae bacterium | reverse complement strand
TCCCGGCGCTGGGCGCCGGCATCGCCAGCCCCTACCCGCACCTGCGGCAGTGGGTCGCGAGCAGGCGTCCCCGCCTGGTCGACCCGGCGATCTCCCTGACGGACGACGCGCTGGCCACGGTCCGCAACCTGAAGCGCGAAAGCGGCCTCGACATCTGGCTCTGCGGCGGCGGTCAGGTGGCGGGCGCTCTCCTCCCCGAGATCGACCGGCTCGTCCTGAAGCGCAACCCGGTGGCGTTCGGCTCTGGGGTTCCGCTGTTCGGGAACGCTCCCTACGAGGCTCGGCGCTTCGCGCTGACGCGGGCGCGTCCGTTTCGGTCGGGGGTCGTCGTGGAGGAGTACGCGGCGGCGTAGCCCGGACGCCCGCACCAGACCGCCCATCGGCCGGGTGGGCCGGCATCACCGGCAGAACGCGGGGAAACGCTGCCTGGCTAGGCGAAGAACCGCGCCAGCCCGTCGGCGAGCCCCTGGGCCTCCTTTTGCCGATAGGACGCCGACGCGAGCCAGGCGGCGTCCGTGGGGTGGTGCATGTTGCCCGACTCGACCATCACCGCCGGCCTGGTCGAGAGGTTCATGCCGGCGATGTCCGTGCGCGCGTTGATGCCGGTGCCGCCGCCCGTGTAGGTCGACCTCGGCATGCCGGTTGCCGCGGCGAACCCCTCCCGGACGTCCGCCGCCAGGGCCCGAGAGCGCGCCTCCACGGCCGCCCCGCCCGTCATCTGCGAGCTCACGATCACGTGGAACCCCCGCGCGCTGCTCGACTCGTTGCCGTCGGCGTGGATGGAGACCACGGCGTCCGCGGACGCCTCGTTGCCGATCGCCGCGCGCCGGTCCACGCACGGCCCGACGCCTGCGTCGTTGTCGCGCGTCAGTACGACCCGTGCCCCCTCCGCGCGCAGGATCTTCGCCAGCCGCTGCGCCACGTCGAAGTTGTGCGCGTGCTCGGTGTACCCGGACGCCGACGCGGTGCCGGTCGTGTTGCACGCCTTCATGCGGCCTCCACCGGCCGGCACGAGCCGATTGATCTGCGCGGGGTGCGCGGCGTTGCCGCCGTTGTGGCCCGGGTCCACGACGATCGTCTTCCCGCGCAGTCCGGACGCCGCCCTCCCGGGCCCACCGGACGCCGCGGGCGTCCCCGGGGCCCTCGCCGCCGGTCCGGACGAACGTCCCCGCGACGCCGACGCCGACGCCGACGCCGGTCCCGCCCCGGCGTCCGGGACGAACGTGGGCGTGGGGGTGGCGGCCGGGGACTCGCTGACGGTGGCGGGGGCGAGCGTCACGCGGGCGGGCGCCGCCCCGGACGCGGACGAACAGGCGGTGACGAGGGTCGCCACCAGCAGCGACGCGAGGATGACAGGAAACCGGGCGGGGGCGAACACGCCCGCGAGCCTAACCCCGCTCGGGCTCGCCTGGGACGGGGTCCCCCGCCCCCCGCGCGGGCCGGACGAACCCGAGCAACACGCTCGTCAGCAGCTCCCGCGTCTCGGCGTGGCTCTCGGGCGCGTCGTCGATCAGCGACCGGATGCACTGGTCGGAGTACACCGCGTGGACCACGTTGGTCACCTGAATCGCCGGGAGGGTCAGCTCGTGGCCGAAGCGCGCCGCGGCGTCCTCGATGAGGGTGCCGAACACCTGCGCCATCGTCTTGTCGAACTCGCGATAGGACTCCCGCAGCGACGCGTCCCGCGCCGCGTACAGCCGCATCTCGGCGTCCGCCAGGATCCACTCCCGCGACGCCCGCTGCGACGCCAGGTACACGTCGACCGCGCGGGGGAGCGCGTCCACGATCGCCTCCGGCCCGGCGGCGGCCGAGATCTCCAGCGTGGCGATCGTGTGCCGGACGGCCGCCAACTGCAGTTCGCACTGCCGGTCGAGCAGGGCGAGGCACAACTCGTCCTTGGAGGCAAAGTTCGAGTAGAACGCCCCGCGCGTGAAGCCGGCGGCCTCGCACAGCTCTTCCACGGACGCCGCCCCGACGCCCTGGCGCGCAAACACGGAGACGGCGGCGTCGCACAGCCGGTCGCGCGTCTGCGAGCGCCGCGCGCTGATCTCCGATGACATGCCCGCCCTCCTCGTTTCACCGAGCATACCCCGGTTTGGATACAGCACTGTATCGGATACAGTCGTGTATCGAACGAAGTGATCGGGAGGGACCGTGTCGTCGCTGCTCTACCGCCTGGCCAGGGCCTGCTTCCGTGCGCGGTGGCGTGTGGTGGCCGCCTGGGTCGTGCTGCTCGCGCTGTGCGGCGTCCTCACCGCGACGCTGCGCGCGCCGTTCGACGACGAATTTCGCATCCCGGGGGCGTCCTCGCAGGTGGCGCTCGACCAACTCAAGATGACCTTCCCGGAGGCCGCGGACGCCTCCGCGACGCTGCTGGTGCTCGCGCCGCCGGGGCGTCCGGTGGACGACCCCGCGATCAAGCGCTCGATCGAGGCCGGCCTGCGTGACATCGACCGCTTCGCGTGGGTGAAGGGCAGCCAGTCCCCGTTCAACAAGTACGTCACGGGCATGGTGAGCGACGACAAGACGGCCGCGTACGCGCGTGTCCGCGTCCGGGGCACGGCCGGCGAGTTCTCGGACGCCCACCGCGCGGCCCTCGTCGAGGCCGGCCAGCGCATCCAGCAGAGCATCCCCGGCTCGCAGGTGCACCTCGGCGGCGAGGTGTTCTCGGTGAACATCCCGAAGGTGTCGGCCACCGAGATGGCCGGCCTGGGCGTGGCCGCGGTCGTGCTGTTCTTCACGCTCGGGTCGATTCGCGGCGCGGTGCTGCCGGTGGTGTCGGCCCTCGCCGGGGCGGGGTTGGCCATCATGCTGATCTTGATCGCGGCCGGTTTGACGCCGATCAACTCGACCACGATGATCCTCGCCCTCATGCTCGCGCTGGCCGTCGGCATCGATTACTCGCTGTTCATCGTGTCCCGGCACCGCGACCAGCTCGCGCAGGGCATGGCGGTCGAGGAGTCGGCGTCCCGGGCGACCGCGACCGCCGGCTCGGCCGTCGTCTTCGCCGGTCTGACCGTCATCATCGCCCTGGCCGGGCTGGGCGTCGCCGGCATCCCGTTCCTCACGACGATGGGCCTGTTCGCGGCCGTCGCCGTCGCGATCGAGGTGCTGCTCGCCCTCACCCTGCTGCCGGCCCTGTTGGGCTTCGTGGGGGAGAAGCTCCGCCCCAAGCCGCGCCGCGCCCGCGCCAAGCCGCGCTGGGACCCGTCGGCCTGGTGGGTCGGCGTGATCACCCGACGCCCGATCGTCACCGCCCTCGTCGTCGTGGTCGGGCTGGCCGCCCTCAGCGTCCCGGCGAAGGGCCTGGAGATGGCCCTGCCGAACTCCGGGCGTTCCACGCCGGGGGCCGCCGACCGCGTGACGTTCGACCTGATCAGCCAGCACTTCGGCGTCGGCTACAACGGGCCGCTGATCGCGACGGCCGAGATCGTCGAGTCCACCGACCCGCTCTCGATCACCCGCGGCCTGAAGGCCGACATCGAGAAGATGCCCGGCGTCCAGCTGGTCGCCGTGTCGACCCCGAACCAGAACGCCGACACGGCGATGGTGCAGATCATCCCGACGACCGGGCCCGACGACCCGGCGACGGCCGACCTCGTGCACCGGCTGCGCGACCAGGCGCCCGACTGGAAGCAGCGCTACGGCGTCGACGTCGCGATCACCGGCTTCACGGCCGTGGCGATCGACGTGTCGTCGCGGCTGGCCGGCGCGCTGCTGCCGTTCGGCATCTTCGTCGTGGGGCTGTCGCTCGTGCTGCTGACGATGGTGTTCAGGTCGGTGTGGGTGCCCGTCAAGGCCGCGCTCGGCTACCTGCTGAGCGTCGGCGGGGCGTTCGGCGCGACCCAACTCGTGTTCAACGAGGGGCTGTTCAGCCGGCTCATCAACCTGCCCGAACCCGTCCCGGTGATCAGCTTCCTGCCGATCGTGCTCATGGGCATCCTGTTCGGGCTGGCGATGGACTACGAGGTCTTCCTCACCTCCCGCATGCGGGAGGAGTACGTCCACGGCAACCGGACGACCTGGGTGCACGAGGGGTTCGTCCACTCCGCGAAGGTCGTCGTCGCGGCGGCGATCATCATGTTCGCCGTGTTCGCGTTCTTCGTCCCGCACGGCGAGGGCTCGATCAAGCCGATCGCGTTCGGCCTGGCCATCGGGGTGGCGATCGACGCGTTCGCCGTCCGGATGACCCTCGGCCCGGCGCTCATGACGATGCTCGGCGACCGCGCCTGGTGGCTGCCGGGCTGGCTTGACCGGCGCATGCCCGTGCTCGACGTCGAGGGCGAGGCTCTGGCCCACCAGCTCAGCCTGGCCGACTGGCCGCGGCCGGAGGCGTCCGGGGTCTACGCGGCCGAGCTGGCCGCGCACGCCCGCGGGCGCGCGCTGTTCGCGGGGGTGAGCCTCGACCTCGAACCCGGAGACGTCGCGCTGCTCACCGGGCCCGAGGCGTCCACGACGGCGCTGGCGCTGGCGCTCGCCGGACGCCTGCGTCCGGACGCCGGCGAGGCGAAGGTCCTCGGGCGCGTGTTGCCCGAGGAGGCCGGGTTCGTCCGGGCCGCGACGACCCTGGTGGACGCCGCCCGCCCGGCCACGCACGCCGGAGATCG
>CALMAD010000296.1 GCA_937859105.1 uncultured Propionibacteriaceae bacterium | reverse complement strand
GCCAGGCCATCGCGCCGAACATCGCAGCGTGCCCGACGAAGTGGAGCGCCGAGCGGCGCCGCCCGAGGCGGGCGGCGTCCACGGCGAGGAAGACGAACCACGCCGCGGCGATCCCGAAGAAGCCGAGGAGGGCGGGCATGCCGATCGTCCGGAGGAGGGCGTGCCAGGTCGGCTGCGCGACCATCGCCAGCATGACGAGCGACATCGCGAGGTGCAGCAGGTTCGACAGGCGCTGCCGGCCGGTCTGCCGGCGGCCGAGCTCGACCCCCGACCAGATCGCGGTGAACAGGAACAGGACGAGCAACCCGACGAACTTCACGGGCGTGTCGGCAAGAGTGAACATGGCTTCCTTCGGACGTGACTGAGTAGAGCATGTCAACCCGGCGCCGGGAGGTCCACCCGGCGCGAGCGGACGCCGTCGCACGCGATGCGCGAGACTGGCGCCCATGGACCGCATCCGACGCCTCGCAGAACGAGCCTCGACCGACCGCGCCAAACTGGACGCCCTCTTCGATGACCAACTCGTCGGGACGCTCGCCGGCGTCCACGAGGACGCCCCCTGGGTGGTCCCGATGATGGTCGCCCGCGACGGCGACCGCGTCGTGATGCACGGCTCCACCGGGGCCGGGCTGCTGCGGCACGCGGCGTCCGGTGCCCCGGTCGCGCTGTGCGTCACCGCGCTGGACGCCCTCGTCGTCGCGCACTCCGGGTTCGACTCGTCGATGAACTACCGGTCGGCGGTGATCCGCGGTCGCTGCACCGAGCTCCGGGGGGCCGACAAGCAGCACGGGCTCGACGTCATCACCGACCGGCTCGCCCCGGGGCGGACGGCGGAGGTCCGCCCGCACACCGGGCGCGAGGTCGCCGCGACGCTCGTCCTCGCGCTGCCGCTCACGGACTGGCTCTACAAGGAGCGCACGGGCACGGCGTCCGAACCCGACGAGGAGACGGACGCCTGGAGCGGCCTCGTCCCTCTTCAGCAGGGATGGGGCGAACCGGAGCGCGCCCCCTTCTCGGACGCCGCCCTGCCCCCCTCTGTTCGGGGACTGATCGGGCGCTGAGTTAGCCTGACCCATGGGACCAGAAAGATGAGGGGGCCATGGCTGGCAAGCACATTCAAGCGCCGAGCGCGGTCGTCATGGTGCGACCGCACCATTTCACGCCGAACCCGGAAACGGCTGTTGACAACGCATTTCAACTCCCGCGCCCGGATATCACCGCCGACACCATCGAGGCGCGGGCGCTGAGTGAGTTCGACGGGGCCGTCCGGACGCTCATGGGCGCCGGCGTCCGGGTGCACGTCTTCGACGACGTGGGCCGGGAGACGCCCGACTCGGTGTTCCCGAACAACTGGCTCTCCACGCATCAGGGCGGCCGGATCGCGATCTACCCGATGGCCGCGCCGAGCCGCCGCCACGAGCGGCGGGCCGACATCGTGGAGTTCCTGAAGGAGCGCTACCGCGTCCAGGAGGTCATCGACTACTCGGGGCTGGAGTACGACAACCTCTTCCTCGAGGGCACCGGAGCCATGATCCTCGACCACCTCGAGCGCGTCGCCTACGTGGGCGCCTCTCATCGCGCCGACCCCCTCATTCTCGAGCGTTTCTGCACGAGCTTCGGCTACGAGCCGATGGTGTTCGCCAACACCGATCCGGCGGGCAACCCGATCTATCACACGAACGTGATCATGAGCATCGCGACGGAGTTCGCGATCGTGTGCACCGAGGTCATGGTGGACGCCCGCCGGCGCGACGAGATTCTCGAGCGTCTCCGCGACTCCGGACGCGAGATCGTCGACATCTCCTGGGGGCAGGTCAACGAGTTCTGCGGCAACGCGCTCGAACTCTGCGGCGGGGAGGGTCGCGTCCTCGCTCTCTCGGAGCGCGCGGCGAACGCCCTCACGCCCGCGCAGCGCGAGACGATCGAGGCGAGCGCAGCGCTCTTGCCGTTGGACGTGCCCACGATCGAGCTGGCGGGCGGGTCGGCGCGGTGCATGCTCGCCGGCGTCCATCTGACGCCGCGGGCGCCGGTCGCGCCGCTGGTCGCCTCTCGCGCCGAGGGCGTCGCGGTGGCAGGCTGAACGCATGAGCGACAAGCCGCAGAACGTGGAACCGGACGCCGACGCGCCGGACGCCGGCGTACCCGACCCCAAGGAAGCCATGCGCCAGGCGCTCGAGGCGAAGCGGAACGCCGCCCACCGCACCGCCGACGGCGGCGGGGTCGACCGGGCGGTCGGCCACACGCACGCGAAGGCGTCCGGCAAACGGCAGTTCCGCCGCAAGGCGGGGGGCTAGGAGTCGCCCGGCGGGGTGGTTACAGCGCCGTGATGTCGACCATCCACGGCGTCCCGAACTTGTCGACGAGTTGGCCGAACTCGTCGCCCCACATCTGCTTCTCCAGCGGGACGCCGACGGTGCCGCCCTCAGCGAGGGCGTCGAAGTAGCCCCGGAGGAGTTCGGCGTCGTCGCCGGACAGGCTCAGCGTAATGCTGCCGCCCGGGGCGGACGCCTCCATGCCGGGCGGGGTGTCGGACGCCATGAGCGTGAAGCCCAACTTCGTCTCCAGCATGGCGTGCATGACGCCGTCGGCGACCGCGGGGTCGTCGGAGGCGCCGAACTCGCCGAACGTGCTGACGCTGAGGTGCCCGCCGAACACGGACCGGTAGAACTCCATCGCCTCGCGGGCGTTGCCGGCGAAGCGGAGGTACGGGTTGAGGCGCGAAGGCATGTGTCTCTCCTCACAAGGTGTGCGAGCCGGTCGGCCCGAGTCATCCCGCACGGTAACGCACGCCTCCGACAAAACGGCGACCGGGCGGCGTCCGGGCGGAGTTCCCGGCCGCACATCGCCCGTCGGGTCGATGATCTCCCGCGTCAGATCATCTCCAGCGGCCCCGGATGCGTGGGCGCGGGCCACTGGGCGTCCAGGCGGGCGAGGTCGTCGGCGTCCAGCGTGAGGTCGAGCGCCGCGACGTTCTCCAGCATGTGATCGCGGCGTCCGGCCTTCGGGAGCGCGAGGACGTCGCCGCCCCGAATCGCCCACGCCAGCGCGACCTGCGCGGGCGTCGCGTCGTGCTTCTCCGCGATCTCGCCCAGGACGCGCGCGCCGCGCCCGCGCAGGAGGCGTCCCTGTTCGACGGGCGAGTACGCCATCGCGGGCACGGATTCCTCGCGCAGCAGTGGCAGCAGGTCGACCTCGGGGCCGCGGCGCGTGAGGTTGTAGAGCCCCTGGTCGGTGACGCAGCGGCGTCCGGCGGGGAGGCTCCACAGCTCGCGCAGGTCGTCCGGGTCGAGATTCGAGACGCCCCAGGCGCGGATCTTCCCCGCGGCGACGAGGCCCTCGAGGGCGTCCACGGTCTCCGCCAGCGGGAACGAGCCGCGCCAGTGCAGGAGATACAGGTCGAGGACGTCCGTCCCCAGCCGCCGAAGGCTCGCCTCACAGGACGCCACCGTGCCGCGGCGCGACGCGTTCGAGGGGGGCACCTTGCTCACCAGGACCACCTCGTCGCGGCGTCCGGCGATCGCCTCCCCGACGAGTTCTTCGGACCGGCCGGAGCCGTACATCTCCGCGGTGTCGATGATGCGCAGCCCGGCGTCCAGACCCGCGCGGAGGGCGTCGATCTCGTGCGCGCGGTGGTCTGGGTCGTCGCCGAGGTTCCAGGTCCCCATCCCGATCGCGGGGACGTCGTGGCCGGCGAACGCGACATGTGCGGTCATGCTGCCACCCTAGCCAGCGCGGTGCGCCGAGCCCTTCGATCACCCGGACGCCGCTGTGCGGTCGGCTCGAAAAACGTTCCCGCGGGAACGCTTTTCGAGCGCGCCGGGGCGGATGCGGCGTCGGGGATTCGGCGGATAACCTCACCGAGGTGAGGCACCTGGACACGAAGCACACCTACGAGTTGGCCATCACCTGGACGGGCAACACCGGGAGCGGGACCAGTTCCCACCGCGCCTACTCGCGCGACCACGAGCTCTCCGCCTTGGGGGCCCCTGTCATCGCCGCCTCCGCCGACCCGGCCTTCCGCGGCGACCCCGCACGGTGGAATCTCGAACAAGTCTTCGTGGCATCGATCGCGCAGTGCCACATGCTTTGGTACCTCAGCCTCGCCGCCGCCGAGGGGATCGTCGTCACCGCCTATGAAGATCATCAGACCGGCTTGACGACCGAGGAGCCCGGCGGCGCCGGGCAGTTCACCAGGGTCACCCTGCACCCGGTCGTGACCATCACGCCGGACAGCGACGCCGCCCGGGCCGAGGCGCTTCATCATCGTGTCGGCGACTATTGCTTCATCGCACGGTCGGTGAAAACGCCCGTCTAT
>CALMAD010000295.1 GCA_937859105.1 uncultured Propionibacteriaceae bacterium | reverse complement strand
CCCAGGTAGCGCGCGGTGACCGAGCCGTCGGCGTCCGCCAGGCCCGGCACGGGCCCTGAGTACAAGACGCGGCCCCCGGCGACCCCGGCGCCCGGACCGACGTCCACCACCCAATCGGAACCCTCCACGAGCGCCATGTCGTGCTCGACCATCAGCACGGAGTTGCCCTCGTCGAGGAAGTGCCGAAACAGGGTCGTGAGCACGCCCTTCTCCGACGGATGCAGCCCGGCGGACGGCTCGTCGAGCACGTACGCCACCCCGAACAGGCCCGCCCGCAACTGGGCCGCCAGGCGCAGCCGCTGCAGTTCCCCCGACGACAACGTGGCCGTCGGACGCCCCAGGCTCAGGTGCCCGAGGCCGAGGCCCACGATGGTGCGCAGCACCGGGACGACCGCGGGCAGCAGCAGCCGCTCCGCCTCCTCCGCCGGGGTGCCGCCCGAGCGCGGGAGGGCGTCCTGCCGTCCGGCGAGCCGCGCCATCGCGTCGTCGATCGTGCGCTCCGCGAGCGCGTAGATCGGCTCGCCGAGGTACATCACCCGCAGGGCGTCGGGCGTCAGCCGGTGCCCCTGGCAGGTCGGGCACACGGTCGTCTCGAGGAACCGCAGCGCTCGGCGACGGGTCTTCTCGGTCGTCGTCTCGGCGATCGTGTGCCGCAGGTACCGCGCGACCGACGACCATTTGCCCTGGTAGGTGCCCTGGACGCGGCCGGCCTCGCGCACGGGGTGCACGGTCACGACCGGCTGCTCGTCGGTGAACAGGATCCACTGCCGCCGCTCCGTCGGCAGCTCACTCCACGGCACGTCGAGGTCGACCCCCAGCGTCCGCAGGATGTCCCGGTAGTTCTTGCCCAGCCACGCCCCCGGCCACGCGGCGATCGCGCCCTGCGCGATCGTCAGCGACGGATCGGGCACCATGGACGCCTCCGTCGGCTCGTGCAGGACACCCGCCCCCTGGCACGTCGGACACATGCCCTCGGGGGTGTTCGGGCTGAACGAGTCGGAGTCGAGGCGTCCGCCCGGCAGGTCGGTCTCGCGCGCGAGCACGTCGGGCGGGTAATCGCCCGCCCGCGAATACAGCAACCGGATCGTGTTCGACACCGTCGTCAGCGTTCCGACGGTCGAGCGCGCCCCGCCGGCGGCGTTGCGTTGCTCGAGCGCGACCGTCGGCGGCAGCCCCGCCACCGACTCGACCTTGGGATCCATCGCCCGCCCGATCAGCCGCCGCGCGAACGGTGCGACCGACTCCAGGTACCGGCGCTGCGATTCGGCGTGCAGGGTGCCGAACGCGAGCGACGACTTGCCCGACCCCGAGACCCCCGTGAACGCGACGAGCCGGCCGCGCGGCAGTCGCGTCGAGACGTGCCGCAGGTTGTGCAGGCGGGCGTCGCGTACCCCCACCATCCCGGACGCCGCCACCTCGGGCGCGCCCGTCGAGTCGCTCGTCACCCCGGACGGGCCCTCGCTCTCAGGCATGCGGACAACCTACCCACCCGCACCGACAATCCCGCGCCCGCCAGGCGGCAGCGCTGGGCAACACACGCGCTGGGGCAACACACGCGCCGGGCAACAGAAAAGGGGCCCCATCTCTGAGGCCCCTTTCGGGTGGTGCGCCGCCAGGGACTCGAACCCCGAACCCGCTAGTTAAGAGCCAGCTGCTCTGCCAGTTGAGCTAGCGGCGCGTGCAAATCGATATTAGTGCATCCGGCACCCAAAGGTGAAATCGGGCCGGACATCGATCGCCCGGACGCCCGCCCCGCCGCTCACCTGCGGACGAACGCCGCCCGCTCGGCCCGCAGGGCGTCGTGCTCGGCCTGCACGTCGGGCAGCGGTTCCAGCTCGCGGCCGAGAGCGAGCGTGAGCAGGTGGTCGGCGAGCTCGGGGTTGCGGGCCAGCACCGGACCGTGCGGGTAGGTGCCGACCACCTTGCCCTGCACCGCCCCCTCCGTGCCGTCGTTGGCGTTACCGATGCCGACCTCCACCCGGGCGAGCGGCCGCGCGCCGGGCCCGAGCGTCGTCCAGCCGCCGTGGTTCTCGAAGCCGCTGATCAGGGTCGACGTGCCGTCCGGGTGCTCCCAGCGCGTCAGGATCTCCCCGACCGCCCGTTCGGGGCCCCGGACCGTCGTCACGTCCAGCACGCCGAGCCCCTCCCGAACCTCGTCGTTCTCGCCGATCGTGAACGTCTTGCCGCAGATCTGGTAGCCGGCGCACACCGCGAACAGCACGGCCCCGTCGGCCAGCGCCTCGAACAGGTGGCCGTCCCGCTTCAGCTCGCGCACCGCGGTCGTCTGCGCGTTGTCCTCGCCACCGCCCAGCAGGTAAACCGCCCCGTCAGACGGCAGCGGCTCCCCCGGCTCGATCATCAGCACCTCGGCCGGGATGCCGCGCCAGTCCAGCCGCTTCTTCAGGATCTTCGCGTTGCCCTGGTCGCCGTAGATGCCGAGCAGCGACTGGTACACCAGGACGATCTTCACCGGGCTCTCGGCCGCCTCGCTCATCGCAGGCCTCCCATCTTCAGCAGCTTCTGGAACGGGGTGTACGTGGCGACGATGTCCACCGGTTGAGGCCCGGACGCCACCGCGCGCAGGGCGTCCTCCAGGTCCACCAGGACGCGGTGGTCGACCTCCGCGTACGACAGCCGGACGGCCAGGTCGTACGCCCGCGGCCCCGAGCAGATCACGTGCCGCCCGCGGAGCTGCTCGAAGTCGACGTCCCACAGCCACGAAACGTCCTTGCCGTCGGCCGCGACCGAGTCGATCGCCAAGATGACGGGGTCCGTCTGGACCAGCGGCAGCGACTCCGCCCACCCGGCCGGGTTCTTCGAGAGCACGAGCCGCACGGTCGCCCCGGCGATCGTCGCCGTCGAGAACCGGCCCGCGGGCGCGCTCACGGTCCGGAAGCCGACCAACGCGACGTCGGGGTCGATCCCCCACTGCGCGGCGGCCGCCAGGGCGCACGCCGCGTTCGAGATGTTGAACTTGCCCGGCACGTTCAGCTTCGGGTCCACCCGGCGCCCGTCCGGCAGTTCGATCAGCGGCCCGTGCACCGCATAGGACGCCTCGTGCTCGGTCAGGTCGCACTCCGGGCAGTTCCATCGGCCGGTCGGCGCGTCCTCCGACGGGTCGGTCCGGTCGAGCATCGCCCCGCACTGGGGACACATCGCCGCGTCGGCGCTCCACGTGGACGCCGTGTCGACCCACACCACCCGGTGCGCCTTCTCGGCTGCCCACGTCACGAGCGGGTCGTCGCTGTTCGCGATGACGACGGGCCCGTCGGGGCCGGCGGCCTCCAGCGCCTGGCGCCAGGCGCGTCCGAGGAACTTGATCTCGTGGTTGCGATCGAGCTGGTCGCGGCTGAAGTTCAGCAGCACCAGCACCTCCGGACGCCCGTGCGCGATCATGTCCTTCACCACGCGCTCGTCGGTCTCGATGACGGCGAGGTCGGCCTTCCGGGCCTTGGCCAGCGCGGACGCGATGCCGTAGTGCAGGTTCGCCCCGTCGGCGTTCGTGACGCAGCGGCCGGCCTCCTCGCCCAGCGCCGTCCGGACGGCCGCCGCCAGCAGGTGAGTCGTGGTGGTCTTGCCGTTGGTTCCGGTCACCGACATGATGCGGCGGCCCTTCACCAGCTCGCGGAACGCGTTCGGGTCGAGGCGGGTCAGCAATTGCCCCCGGATGGACGCCCCCGACCCCTTGCCCAGCGCGCGGGACACGAGGGCGGCCGCGTCTCCGGCGAGGGTGGCGGCCCGCAGTCGGGCCCGCTGCGCGAGGCCGAGGCGCGCGGGAGTGGCTCGTCGGCTCAGTTCAGTCACAGGCACGGCCTCATTCTGCCTGCTCGGACGCCGTCCGTCGCGTTGCCCACGGCAGGCGTCCGCGGCAGGCGTTCGCGGCACCCGCCCGGGGACGCCGCGAGGGGTGCCCCTCGGGACGCCCCTCGCGGTGCCGCACCTGCGGCGGATGACTACTTGACGCCGCCCGCCGTGAGACCGGCGACGATGCGCCGCTGGAAGATCAGCACGACGATGATCAGCGGGACGGTCAGCAGGACGCCGGCCGCCATGATCGTGCCCCACGGCGTGTCGAAGCCGTACTGGCCGGTGAACCGGCTCAGGGCGTTGACGGCCGTGAACATCTCGGGCCGCGTGCCGAACGTGTAGGCGATCATGAACTCGTTCCACACGGCGATGAACGTGATGATCGCCGTGGTGAACACGCCCGGCGCCGCCAGCGGCAGGATGATCTTCGTGAACGCCTGGCCCGGCGTGCAGCCGTCCACCATGGCGGCCTGCTCGAGCTCGACCGGCATCTGCCGGAAGAACGCGGTCAGGTTCCACACGCACAGCGGCAGGCCGAACGACAGCGACGGGATGATGATGGCCTGGTAGGTGTTCATCCAGTTCCACGGGAACCACTCGTACGCGCCGGTGAACATCTTGAACAGCGGGATCAGCAGCGTGATGCCCGGGAACATCGAGCACCCGATGATGACGCTCAGCACGAGACCCTTCATCCGGAACCGCAGCCGCGCCAGCGCGTAGGCGGCCATGATGCCGAACAGCAGCGTCAGGACCGTGGTCACCGTCGAGACGAGGATCGAGTTGAACAGCGCCTGCGTGAAGTTGTTCGCCGGGCTGAACACGGCGAAGTAGTTCTCGACGGACGCCGGGTTCGGCAGCAGGTCGGTGCTGCGGCCGTCGGACGGCAGCCGCAGCGAGGAGACCACCATCCAGTAGAACGGCAGGATGCAGTACAGGACGATGAAGCCCATCCCGACGACGCTGCCGATCATGCCGGCCCACCACTTCCAGTCGCGGCGGGGCTTGTTCAGCGTGGCGATCTCGTGGTCGCTCAGCAGGTGTTCGGTCGGCTGATCGCCGACGTTGACGACGGTGCTCATGTGGCCGACTCCCCCGAGGTGATGGTGCTGCCGGGCAACTGGCCCGGGCGGCGTCCCTGCTGTTTCGCGAGCTTGCGCTGCGCCTTGCGGCGGTCGGAGATCGCCTTGGCCTCGGGGTCACCGACGACGTCGGCGCCCAGCAGCCGGACGAACAGGAACGCGACCAGCACGATGTAGACGAACAGGACCATCGAGTAGGCCGCGGCCTGCCCGAAGCGGGTCGCGTCGTTCTCGAAGTAGGCGAACATCGACAGCGTCTCGACGTAGTACTTGCCCGGCCCGATCATGCCGAAGGGCAGGTCGAACATGCGCATGGTGTCGAGGGTGCGGAACAGCACGGCCACGACGAGCGCGGGCTTCACCATCGGCAGCGTGATGCGCAGGAACTGCTGCCACGCGTTCGCCCCGTCGACGCGGGCCGCCTCGTACACCTCGTCGGGGATCGTCTGCAGCCCCGCCAGCGTGAGCAGCCCGATGAAGGGGGCCGTCTTCCAGACGTCGGCGATGATGATCGCCCACTGCGACGAGGCGTTGTCGGCGAGCCAGAGGGTCGTCCGGCCGGTCAGCTTGTTCATGATGCCGTCGGCGTCGAAGATCAGGCCCCACATCTTCGCGGAGACCATCGTCGGGATCGCCCACGGCACGAGGATGGCCGCACGCACCAGGCCGCGGCCCCGGAACGCCTTGCTCATGATGATCGCCATGGCGACGCCGATGACGGTCTCGAGCAGCACGCAGACGACGGTGAAGAACGTGGTGTTGAGGAACGCGTTGAGCAGCCGATCCATGCTGCCCCAGTTCGCGATGATCGTCTGCGGGTTGGCGAAGATGTCGGTGTAGTTCTGGACGCCGACGAACGCGTCGCCCTGCGCGATCATGCCGGTGGTGGGGTCGATGCCGTCGTTGCGCCGGAAGAACGACTCGCGGATCGACAAGATGATGGGGATGCCGACGACGAGCAGGATCACCAGCATCGTCGGGGAGATCAGCGCGCCGGCGAGGCCACCCTGGCCGTCGCTCAGCACGTTCTTCTTGGGTTTCGGCTGTTTCGCCGCGGACGCCTCGGGCGCCGCTACCGCTGTTGCCATCTCACCTCCTGAGGGAAGACCGGACGAGATCGG
>CALMAD010000294.1 GCA_937859105.1 uncultured Propionibacteriaceae bacterium | reverse complement strand
GCCACCCGACCGCTCGCGCGAGCTTCCGCCCCTCCGGGTTCCCCCGCCCAAGAGAGGCTGCCAGCCCTTTAATCCGGCTCTGACTTGGTCATTGTCGACCCGGATTGCCGTCGCTTTGGTCCAGTCGCGACTCGGAACCGTCGGCATTCCCCCGCCGATCAGATCCGTTCGGAGCCCGACCCCCCGACCGGGCTTCCGATAAATAGTATGCACGACATAAGGACTTCTATTTGCCGATCTGGACACCCCTGGACAAACATTTCCTGGGGGGACAAAAGGGCTGTCCCCCTTTTCGAGGACACATTCGTCGGCCCCTGCCTCCAGGCGCGCCGTCCGGCGCGCCCGCAGGCGGCTTCCCTCGCGCTCCGCCCGCCGGTTAGTCTCTGCCCGCAACGACCTGAGGAGGACAAGCAATGACGCAGCTCGACGGTGACGTCTTCTACCCCGACCCCGCGATCGCGGCCGGCTCCCGCGTCCCCGACGCCGACGCATTCCGCGCCCAGGCGCTGGCCGACCCCCAGCAGTTCTGGGCCGACGAGGCGTCCGAGCTGGAGTGGTTCCAGCCGTGGACGCAGGTGCTCGACGACTCCGAGGCGCCCTTCTTCAAGTGGTTCGTCGGCGGCCGCACCAACATCGTGCACAACTGCCTCGATCGGCACGTCAAGGGCCCGAACAAGAACAAGCTCGCGCTCATCTGGATGAGCGAGGACGGCAACGACCACCGCACGTTCAGCTACTTCTCGCTGAACCGGCAGGTGACGATGATGGCGAACGTCATCAGGAGCATGGGCGTCGGCAAGGGCGACAAGGTGACGATCTACCTGCCGCGCATCCCCGAGGTCGTGTTCGCGATGCTGGCGTGCGCGAAGATCGGGGCCGTCCACTCGGTCGTGTTCGCGGGCTTCAGCTCCGACGCCCTCACGAGCCGCATCGACGACTCCGAATCCAAGCTCGTCATCACGTCCGACGGCTCGTGGGTGAACGGGTCGGTCTTCCCGCTGAAGGACATCGTCGACGAGGCCGTCCGGTTCTCCCCCACGGTCGAGAACGTGATCGTCGTCAAGCGCACCGGCAACCACGTCGCCATGGACGCGCTGCGCGACCACTGGTACCACGACCTCACCGCGCTGCCGATCGCCAAGGGCAAGTGCGAGACGGAGCAACTGGACGCCGAGGACCCCCTCTACATCCTCTACACCTCCGGCTCGACGGGGACGCCGAAGGCGATCCTGCACACGCACGGCGGCTACATGGTCGGCACGTACTCGACGCTGAAGTACACCTTCGACATCCGTCCGGAGGACCGGTTCTGGTGCACCGCCGACCCGGGCTGGGTCACCGGGCACTCCTACCTCGTCTACGGGCCGCTGCTGACCGGCGCGACGACGTTCATGTACGAGGGCGGGCCCACCTACCCGTACCCGAATCGCTGGTGGCAGCTCATCGAGTACTACGGCATCACGAGCTTCTACACCGCCCCGACGGCGATCCGGTCGCTGATGCGCTTCGGCGAGGCGTGGCCGAACCGGCACGACCTCAGCTCGCTGCGCTTGCTCGGCTCGGTCGGCGAGCCGATCAACCCGGAGGCGTGGCATTGGTTCCACCGGGTCGTCGGCAAGGAGAAATGCCCGATCATGGACACCTGGTGGCAGACCGAGACCGGCATGTTCCAGATCACCCAGGTGCCCGGCGAGCCGCAGAAGCCGGGCTCGGGCGGCAAGCCGTTCTTCGGTCAGGACGCCGCGATTCTCGACGAGGAGGGCCACGAGGTCGCCGACGGCGCCGAGGGCTTCCTCGTGCTCAAGAACCCGTGGCCCGGCATGTTCCGCACCCTCTACAAAGACCCCGACCGCTACGTCGACACCTACTGGGCCAAGTACCCCGGCGTCTACCTGGCCGGGGACGCCGCCCGCAAGGACGCCGACGGCTACTTCTGGGTGATCGGCCGCACCGACGACGTCATCAAGGTGTCGGGCCACCGGCTCGGGACCGCCGAGGTCGAGTCGGCCCTCGTCTCCCACCCGGCGATCTCCGAGGCCGCCGCGATCGGGCTGCCGCACGAGGTGAAGGGCAACGCGATCCACGCCTTCGTCGTGCCGCGCATGGGCTACGAGCCGGGCCACGAACTGGAGGAGGACATCCGCAAGCACGTCTCCATCCACCTGTCCCCCATCGCCAAGCCCGACTGGATCACCTTCACCGAGAAGCTGCCGAAGACCCGCTCGGGCAAGATCATGCGCCGCGTCCTGAAGGCGCGCGCCCTCGGCGAGGACGAGGGCGACCTGTCCACCCTGGAGGAGTGAGGACGCCGCGGGCGGCGGTCGCCGCCCGCGTTCCGAGGTTGCGTCCGGGGTCGGCTGCCGCCCCCG
>CALMAD010000293.1 GCA_937859105.1 uncultured Propionibacteriaceae bacterium | reverse complement strand
CACCGCTCCTACCGCGAACAGGACGCCGCCGCCCGCGTCTCCCAGCGCATGAACTGGACCACGATCTCGTTCGTCCTGGAGAACTCCGTCTTCCTCCTGCTCGGCCTGCAGACGGCGACGATCATCTCGGACGCGGCGGCGTCCGGGTACGACTGGCCGCTCATCATCGCGGTCTGCGCGGCCACGGTCGCGGCCGTGATCGTGCTGCGCCTGCTATGGACGATGCTCACGCACTTCGCGTTCGGACGCCGCCGCGGCAACTCCGGGCGCGAGGGCTTCGTGATCGGCTGGGCCGGCATGCGGGGCGTGGTGACGCTCGCCGCCGCGCTGTCGCTGCCGGAGGCGACCCCCGCGCGGCCGGTGCTCGTGCTCGCCGCGCTGGCCGTGACCGTCGGGACCCTGCTGCTGCAAGGGCTGACCCTCGGCCCGCTGGTGCGCCGGCTGGGGCTGCGCGGGCCCGACCCGCGCGAGGACGCCCTCACCGAGGCGGTCGTCGTGCAGAAGGCGGCGACCGCCGGGCTGGAGGCGGTGCACGCGGCCGCCGGCCCCGGGGACGCGGGGTTTGTCGAGCAGCTCGAGTCGGTGACGTCCCAGCGGGTGAACGCGATCTGGGAGCGGCTGGGCCGGCCGTCCGATGAGCTCGAAACCCCGAGCCAGACCGGACGCCGCCTGCGTCTCGCCGCGCTCACCGCCGAGCGGGAGACCGTGCTGAAGGTGCGCGACGAGGGCGCCGCGGAACAGACGGTGCTGAGCCGCGTCCTCGCCAGCCTCGACCTGGAGGAGATCATCCTGGACCTGGCGTCAACGAAGGCGGACGCCATCCGCGCGAGCGAGCCGCTCGTGCTCAGCGACGCCGCTCAGCCGTGCGAGCACCTGCAGGCCGCGCCGCCGGACGTGAAGCCCGCGTCCACGACCGGCTGTCTGGAGTGCGAGGCGGAGGGACTCACGCCCGTGCACCTGCGGCTGTGCCTGACGTGCGGGCACGTGGGCTGCTGCGATTCGTCGGAGGGCCGGCACGCGACCCGGCACTACGAGGAATCCGGGCACCCGGTGATGCGGTCCTTCGAACCCGGCGAATCGTGGCGCTGGTGCTACATCGACGAGGTGGTCTCGAACTAGCGGCGGGCATCCGGTGGTGTGGAACCGGCAGAGGTCTACCCGCGCGGGATGAGCCGGGCTAGCGTCGGGGTGACCGATCGATCGGGAGGAGTTTTATGACGCATGGCGACATCACCCACATCGACATTCCGGTCCGCGACAGGGCGGCGGCCAGCGCCTTCTACGGCGCCTTGTTCGGCTGGAACATCGGCGAACGCCCCGACATGACGGGCTACCCGTTGTGGCGCGCCCCAGGCGGTGTCGGCGGAGGGCTCGCCCCGCGTGGCGACGGGTTCACCCAGCCGCGCGCCCACGTCGAGGTCGACTCCATCGACGACACCCTGGCGCACGCGACGTCCCTCGGAGGGACCGTGCTGATGGGCAAGTTCGAGATCACACCGACGAGTTGGTGGGCGATCTTCCTCGACCCCGACGGCAACGAGATCGGACTCATCGAACGCTCCGGATGAGGGGCCGTCGGCCCGGGGCGGGTGGCGGAATTGGCCAGCAGAGGCCGCCCCTCGCCCCTCGCCCCTCGCCATCCGTTATCTCGTGCTGCGCTACGCGCAGCTCGACGCGGCCGCCGCTTAAGCAGAGAGGCGAACATGACAACTGAAGCAGTGATCGTTTCGACCGCACGCACCGGCGTCGGCAAGGCCTATCGCGGTGCGCTCAACAACACCGAGGGGCCGACCATGGCAGGGCACGTCATGGCCGAAGCGGTGAAGCGCGCCGGCATCGAGCCCGGCGAGGTCGAGGACGTGGTGATGGGCTGCGCGATGCAGCAGGGCACCATGGTGATGAATGTCGCGCGCAAGGGCGCGATCCGCG